>DOZU01000175.1 GCA_003517845.1 Clostridiales bacterium
TTCGGAACCCGCCCCTGCCGCTGGTCCCTGCGTCCCGGCCGTCGCCGTCGGCGCCAGGTCGAAACCCGGGTCGCCCCAGCCAGGTCGGTTCCGCCGGCGTTTACTCCGTACCGTGCTCCCAGGCTTCCCGATATGCCTCTTGCTCAGGGGTAAGCCGGTCAATGCCCAGTCCCATGCTGGTCAGTTTCAGCCAGGCTACCCGCTCGTCGATCGCCGCCGGCACCGGGTGAACCCGGGGCTCGAGCGCCGGCCTGTCTCGTACCAGCCATTCGAGGACCAGCGCCTGATTGGCAAAGCTCAGGTCCATGACTTGAGCGGGATGACCTTCGGCGGCCGCCAGGTTGACCAGTCTCCCTTCGCTCAGGACCAGGATCCTCCGGCCGCTGCCCAGGCGGAACTCTTCCACGCCCGGCCTCACCGCTCGACGTTCGCCGGCCTGCTCGCGCAAGGCATCGAGATCGATCTCCACATTGAAGTGCCCGGCGTTGGCCAGGATCGCCCCGTCCTTCATTCGGGCAAAGTGCTGTCGGTCGATCACGTGGCGGTTGCCGGTCACGGTGACGAATACATCGCCCCGGGCAGCCGCATCCTCCATGGGAGCAACCTCGAAACCATCCATGACCGCCTCGAGTGCCCGCACCGGGTCGACCTCGGTGACGATGACGCGGGCGCCGAGGCCGGCCGCCCGCGCGGCCACGCCCTTTCCGCACCAGCCGTAGCCTGCCACCACCACCACCGAACCCGCGATCAGGCGGTTGGTCGCCCGCAAGATCCCGTCCAGCGTCGACTGCCCGGTACCGTGGCGGTTATCGAACAGGTGCTTGGTGCGCGCATCGTTGACCGCCACGATGGGATAGGCCAGCCGTCCCGCCGCGGCCATCGCCCGCAACCGGATCACGCCGGTGGTAGTCTCTTCCGAACCGGCCCGCACCTCCGGGAGCAGCTCACGCCGGTCGCCATGCAGCGCGGCCACCAGGTCGGCTCCATCATCCAGGGTGTAATGGGGGCGTACTTCCAGGGCCGCGTGGATGTGCCGGTAGTAGCCATCGCGGTCCACGCCGCGGGCGGCGAAGGTGGGTAACCCATGCTCCCCCGCCAGCGCCGCTACCACGTCGTCCTGGGTGGAGAGGGGGTTGGAGGCGCACAAGGTGACCTCCGCTCCCCCTTCCTTGATGGCGAGTACCAGGTTGGCCGTCTCCGTGGTCACATGCAGGCAAGCGGCCACTCGCGCCCCGGCGAGTGGCCGCTCTGCCGCCCACCGCCGGCGAATGCCCGTCAGGACCAGCATATTCTCCTGCGCCCAGGCGATGCGGCGCAAACCCTCGTCGATGGAACTGGAGCGCTCTTGCCCTTCCACTTCCCGTGCCTCCCTCAGCGAAGTTGCCCCCGGATGATGGCTACACCGCGTTCCAGCTGGGTGTCGCGTACGACTGCCGGTTCAGGGTGGGGCATCCGCGCCCGGTTGAGCGCGTCGACGGTGGCGGCATCGACTGCCCCGGTCACGGGGAGTCCTGCCGACCGCTGGAATTCGCGCACCGCCCGCTCCGTCGCCTCGCCCAGCACCCCGTCTTCCTCTCCCCCGGCCAGGCCTAGCTGATTGAGCCGCTCTTGCAGGCTGAGCACGTCGAGCCCCACTATGCCCCGGGTCAGGGTCCGACGATACTGCAGCAATATCGCGGCCTCCGGGAGCAGGCCGGCCCTCTCCGCCTCCGGCACCACTTCGTCCGGTTGCAGGCCCTGGCCGTGAATCGCCCGGCCGATGGGCGTGAAGTAGTTGGCGGTAGTCAGCTTCAGCGCCCCTCCATCGAGCAATTGAAATATGGACTGCACGGTGGCCTTGCCGAAGGTACGGGTGCCGACCAGCAACCCGGCCCGATAATCCTGGATGGCTCCGGCCACGATCTCGGCGGCGCTGGCCGTCCGCCCGTTGACCAGCACCACCAGGGGCAAATCGAAACCCGCCCCATGGCCATGCCGGAACTGGGATATGCCCGCCCGCCCGCGTATGCGGACCACCGGGCCCTGGGGCAGGAACAAGGATGCCGTCTCGACCGCCTGGTCCAGGAGACCGCCCCCGTTGTCCCGCAGGTCGAGGATGAGTCCGCGGATGCCCTGGTCCCGGAGGGCCTGCAAGGCCTGGCGGGCTTCGGCGGCCGTCCCGGCCTGGAATCCGGTGATCCTCAGATACCCCACCCCCGCTTCCAGCAGGCGCGACTCCACGCTGCGCACCCGGATGATCTCCCGCAGCAGTTGGCGGGTGAAGGGCTCATCGACGCCCGGCCGGCTTATCCGCAGCGTGATAGCCGTGCCCGCTTCTCCCCGGATCAGGGTGACGATCGCGTCGAGACCGAGTCCGATCAGCCCCCGGCCGTCCGCCTCCAGGATGAGGTCGCGGGGCATGATGCCCGCTCGTTCCGCCGGCGTGCCGGGGAAAACCTGCAGGACCACCGGGGCCCCGTCCTCCATGGTCAGGGAGATGCCTATGCCGCCGAAGACTCCTTCCATTTGCTCAATGTGGCGTTGATGAGCTTCCGGGGTGAAATGCTGCGCGGCGGGGTCTTCAAGGACCTCCAACATGCCGCTGATGGCGCCGTCGATCAGCTGCCGGAAGCTGACTTGTTGGGCGCTGGCCAGGATGATCAGGTCAAATACCTGGGTGAAGCGGTTGAGCTGGAACCGATACTGGGGATCGGGACCTGCCTGGCCCGCCCGCCCGGGCAGGGAGAGGACCAGGCTACCCACCAGCACCAGGCACAGGAGCACAACCAGGCGGCGCGAGATCCGCATCGCTATCACCTCCCGATGGTGCGGCGGGGTTTCGCCGCCCCTCGAACGAGCACCTGCCGGGCAAGGGAAATGGGCGTCAAGACGGGAAATCTAGCCGGGGAGGGATGCCCGTGTCCCAGGATCGCGCCCCGCTGGTCGCCGCGTTGGCTTCCCATCTCGCCGTATCCCCCGCCCGGTTGCACCTGCCGGCGCACAAGGGAGGGAGGTGGGTTGACCCCGAGTTCGGCCAGCTCTTCCAGGCTCGCCCCTGGGCACTCGACCTCACGGAACTGCCGGGGCTCGATGACCTGCACTCCCCCTCCGGGCCCATTGCCGAAGCTCAACAACTGGCCGCCCAGGCTTTCGGGGCCGAGGAGACCCTCTTTCTGGTCAATGGCAGCACTGCCGGCCTGCTCGCCCTCATCCTGGCCGCGGTCGGACCCGGCGATGTCCTGGTCCTGGCCCGGAACTGCCATCGGGCGGCCTTCGGTGGCCTGGTACTATCGGGGGCCACCCCGGCCTTCTTCCCGGCCGAGGTGGATCCCCTTCTGGGCCTGCCGGTAGCAGTGGAGCCGGCGCGACTGGAGCAGGCCCTGGCCGCCCATCCCGGCGCGCGGGCGGCGCTGATTGTCAGCCCGACTTACCAGGGATTCGCATCGGACCTGGACGCCTTGGCGGCGGCGTGTCACCGGCGGGACATCCCGCTGCTTGTAGACGAAGCCCACGGCCCGCACTTCCGCTTCCATCCCGACTTCCCTCGATCGGCCATGGCCGCGGGGGCCGATGCCGCCGTGCAAAGCCTGCACAAGGCGGGCGGCTCGCTGACGGGCAGCGCTTTGTTGCACCTGCAAGGCCCCCGCCTTGACCGCGACCGGGTGCGGCTGATGGCCCGCCTGGTCCAGACTACCAGCCCCTCTTATCCCCTGCTGGCTTCCCTGGACGCGGCCCGCCGCCGCCTGGCCACCCGCGGCCGGGAGGACCTGGGACGGGCCGCGACCTTGGCCCAGTCCGCTCGCAAAGCCATCCAGGATCTCGGGCTGACGTGTCCGGGGGGAGATTACGCCGGTCGTGGGGTGGTCGGCCATGACCCCACGCGCCTCCTGGTGAATGTCGCGGGCAGGGCCGGCAACGGCTACTGGGCGGAGGCCCACTTGCGCCAGGCCGGCGTACAGGTGGAATACGCCGACCCGGCCAATTTCCTCGCCCTGGTGTCCCCGGCGGACGATCCTGCCTGGCTGGCGGCGCTGGTTACGGCCATGGCTTCGCTGCCCTCCGGTGAGGACGGGGGGTTCAGCGCCCTTTCCGCCTTGCTCTGGGGCACCCTTCCCCCCATGGCCTTGCCGCCCGCCCAGGCGGTGCGACTGGCCCCTTCGTGGGCGCCGCTGGCCGAGTCGGCGGGCCGGATATGCGCCGAGCTGGTATGCCCCTACCCCCCGGGGATTCCCGTGTTGCTCCCCGGCGAAGTGGTGCCGCCTGGTTTCCCCGAAGCGCTCGCCACATTGGCCGCGCTGGGTTGCCGTTTCCCGGGGTCTGACCTCCTGGGCCGGGGACTGGCCGTGCTCTGAAATGGATGCGCGGAGGAGCTGCCGTTACAGCATCGCGGATGGCGAGACCCGCTCGACATCCAGCCGGTCGGGGTCCCGGTCGAATGAGCACACAGCTTCGCCGCCTGCCCGCGCAAGCTCGGTCAGGAATGCGTCCACGAAGGGGACATCCTGGTCCGCCAGTTGACGGCGTACAGCGGCCGGTATCGTGACCTGTCCCTTACTTGTGACTCCGGCCCTTGCCACCACCATGCCTCCTTACATGCCACGATACTCCTTCCCCATGATCTGTCAAACCTCCTCGGCTCAGATCGTTGCCTGGACAGCCTGTTCCACCTGGTGGCGGAGCTTGCGCGCGAACTCGCCCAGTCCGGCCACCTTGGCGACGCTGGTCAGCCCGCTGAACTCCTCGACGAGGGCGGCGAGGGCCTGGAGTTCGCCGGTGAGGAGTTCGAATCGCTTGCGGTACTCCTCAACCTCGGACGCGAGCTGTTCCCGCTCCCGCCGCAATGCCTTGACCTCTTCCGCCCGCTCGCCCCGGCGCTGCCCCTCGGCGGCCAGCGCCGCCAGCGTCTTCAGCCCGCTGAGGAACCCCGCGAGGTCCACTCCGGATGCCTGGCCCGCATCGCGGAGGAAGGCGCCGAGATCTTCGAGGGCGGTGTCGGCCGGCGATTCACCTCCCGCCTGCCCGGTGCGTTGCCGCCGATAGTACTTGGCCCGAGCGGTATGGAAGGACAGCCCCCTTTCTCGGCAGAAGTCCCGGATCACGGCGGAGATAGGCCGGTCATCCCGATCCCGGATCCGGGTCCAAAGCTGATCCTCGGTCCCGGCCGACCAGAGGTTACGCTTGCGCGGACGGGGCAGCGTGCTGACAGCCAACCTGACAACCCCCTCTTCGTATCCTGCCGGCTATTGTTCCCGGGTCGTCAGGGAGTATATGTAACAGCTGGCGGGATCTTGCCGCCGGAAAGGTGTCCCGTCTCGAATTATCCTGACCCATTTGTCTCACATTCACCTGCCCCTTGAGCCATGGGGGGAGGGTTGAAGAGGGCCCCCC
>DOZU01000204.1 GCA_003517845.1 Clostridiales bacterium
CGAAGACGTGGACCACGCCCGTGTCCTGGCACATCGGCATGCGATCCCGGCGGGCGATGGCGGCGTTCTCCAGCAGTTCCTCGAGGATCTGCTTGCCGAGCGGCGACTCCTCCGCCTCGCGGGCGCGCGCCAGAGCCGCTGCTACATCCGGAGGCAAATCATAGTTCGCGGTCAGGCATAGATCCCGGATCGTCCCCGTAACCGAGCGGACATGGATTTCCCGCAAGCCTTACCTCCCCCTTCGCCGGCAATGACCGGCGGCGGCTGCCGCCGATCCTGAACGATCGCCGGCCTTCCCCGGTCTCGATAGTTCGCCGAAGGGGGCGCGGAACCTGCCGGTCGCCGCGATGGCGCCATTGTGTTAGATGCGTCCGGATGACAGGGGCGGGTTCAGAACCCGCCCCTGCCGGAATCGCGCCCCATTCTCTCAGTAGCAGCCCGCGCAGCCGCGTCAGCTGGCGTTCGAGCAAGGCCGGGCGGGTCGACCACACTCTCCCCGGCCAGTCCTACCCGGTCGGGAACGGAAGGTGGCTGGACGAGGTCCGTGGCCATCGCCGCCCGCACCGCCATGCTTCAGCCTTCCCTGCGAGAGCGAATAGGGCCGGGTTCGACGGACGCTCGTCCCCGCCCTGCAGCAGGGCAGGGTCAGCCCGACGGGTGGGACAACAGACGACCCACTTCTTTCTCCACCTCGGCCAGGCGTCCCTCGCGGATCATGGCTATGACCTCCTGGCTCACCAGCCGATCCCAGAAAGCCTCGCGGCCACCGGGGTCGGCCACCCGGGCGGTCATCGCCCCGCCGAGTTGCGTCACCAACTCCAGGACTACCCCGTACTCCGGGCCGTAAGTCGCGTCCAGGTCGTGCCGGATGCGGCGGGCCAGCGCCGGGCTTTGCCCTTGAGTCTCCACCGCCAGCGTCAGGGCCCCCCGGCGGAGCACTTCGGGAAACAGGAGATCGCCCTGCAGCGGATCGCCGGACAAGTGTACCAGGGCCCGCACGCGCCGCGCATCCGCCGCCACCCGCCGGTCGAGGTCCGGGTCGCCGGAGGCGATCCCCACCACCATCGCGCGCGCCACATCAGGCGGCCCGGCGTATTCCCGAGCCACCCACTGCACTCGCCCGCCCCGTACCAGTGACTCCAGGAGGCCGCTGAGCTGCGGGGCAATGACCAGGACCTCTCCTCCCGCGCCGGCCAGGCCGGCGGCCACGCCGGCTGCTGCATCGGCCCCTCCCACCACCACACAGGGCCGGCCAACCAGTCGCAGACTCACCGGGCAATGACCGGACACCGTGCCCCACCTCCCCCTGCCCATCCCTCTGTCCTTATGCCGGGGAGGTCGGGGGAGATTCCGGCCGGTGCCCTTACCGGACGCCGATCAGCCGCAGATCATACTGTCGAGATCCCGCGGGTAGTAAGTGAGGAGGTCGATGCCCTCCCCGGTGACCACCAGCGTGTCGGAGTGGCGGAACCCGCCCAGCCCCGGCACGTAGAGTCCCGGCTCCACGCTGAAGACCATCCCCGGCTCGATGAGCGTCGGGTCGCCTATGTCGAAGAAAGGCGCCTCATGGCCCAACATCCCCAGGGCGTGCCCCACATGATGCCGCCAGTGAGGCCACAAGTCATGGCGGTCGAAGAAGGACCGCACGGCCCGGTCCACCTCTGAGCAAGGAAGGCCCGGCCGGATACTGGCAAGGGCCAGGTCCTGCATTTCGACCATGAGGTCGAAGAATTTCCGCTGCTGCGGGTCGGGTTTGCCCACGAACATGGTGCGCTCGAGTTCGCTGTGGTAGCCCCAGACGGCGGCACTGGCGCCCGTGACCAGCACGTCTCCCGGCCGCAACCGGAGGTTGCGGGTGATGGCGTGAGGCAGGGCGGAGTTGGGACCGATCTGGCCTCGAAAGCCGGCGAAGGCTCCCTCGCCGCCTCGGGGTTCAAAGCTCGAGCCAAGCGTGCGGATCATGGCCTGGGTGGCCTCCAGGGATGCGCGCATGGCGATCTCGTTCTCGGTGTGCCCGGGACGCGAGTACTCCTGGAGCAAGGCGTGGGCGAGGTTTCCCCAGCGGGCGCTCTCCCGGATCAGCCGGACTTCCTGGGGCGACTTGATCATCCGCAAGCGCTCAACCAGTTTCGGGAAGAGGCGAAACTTCACCGAAGGCAGCACTTCCTCCAGGCGGGGGCCCTCGTACCCCATGCCTGAACCATAGCCAGGAGCATCCGCCGCCAAGCTGTCGGACGCCAGTCCCAGCTCGCGCAGGAAGTCGGCCAGACCCCGTATGGGGTGATGCTCGCCCGGATACTCGGGATAGGTGCGGACGAGATCCACGATGGCCGTCTCCTCCGCGTGCTCCTGGTCGAGCCTCGGGAGGTAGAGGCTGGCCCGACTCCGTTCCAGCACGAGGGCGGCGGGGCGCTCGGTGGGGATGAAGGCGAAGGCCGTGAGGTAAGCGATGGAGGTGCTGTTGAACAGCACCATAGCCGCGACGCCTTCGCGCTCGAGGGCGGCGGCGACGCGGGCGCGGCGGTCAAGGTACTCTTCCCGGGTGATAGACAGGCCGGCCATGATCTTCAGACCTCCTGGAAAATACATGTTGGTGGTCCATTCTTCTCGTCGATGGGGCGCACCTGCCGCCGGATCAGGGGGCGCCGGATCGGGCATCCGGCACGTGGACATAGGCGACCCCGGGGGCGATCACACAATAAAGCAGCGGTTCTTGGGCGGATGACCCGAGCACCGGCCGGCGTTCCGCGGCCGCCAAGCGCAACAGGTCTTCGAGGTCGTCTACATACACGCGGGGCTGGCGGTGCAGGGCGGCGGCGAGGCCCCTGGTCCGCAGCAGGTGCCGGGGAAGGCGGGGCGCTCGTGCGGGCGGCGGGCGGCGATGGCGGCGTCTCTGGCGGAGCCCCCATACGCTGAGGATGCCGGCCGCGGCCGTGCCGGCCACGCGAAGGGCGGTCACGAGCCATGGTTGCGGCCATGCCCCGGGAAGCCGCTCGGTAAGAGGCCCGGCGGGCCCGACGAAAGGCCTCAGCCACGACCATGCGCCGGCAACCGCGACCAGCCCGGCGATCACCACGAGGCCCGCCGGTCGGACGTTCCCCTTCGCCGGTCGGCGCCGCCCGTCCGGACGGGCCAACGTGTTGCGTAACAGGGGGTTGGTCCGTGCCTGCCAGTCGCGTCTTGCCCTGCGCCGCCCGGCGCGGCAGGCGTCGGGTACGGGTATCGCTTTCGGCTCCGGCAGCATACGCCCCCCTCGACTCCTTCCAATCGGATAGTAGCGAGGGAGTTCCCCGCGGGAGAACGCTTGCCCTGCGAGACTGGCTGTCGAACGTACGACAGGTAACGAGACGGTCTCCGACCGCCCAGGCGCGCCGCCATGACCGGGGCCGGGTCAGCGGTGCAGTTCAACCACGTCGCCGTCGTGGAGCACGTGATCCCGCTGCACCATCTGTCCGTCAAAGGTCCCCTTGCCCCATACTCGGGCGAACTTGAGGCTCAAGGCGAAGTCTTTGTGGACGGCGGCGGCCGCCTCGACCAGCGTCGTCCCGAGGGGGAGGACGAAGGGTGCGTTGAGGTCGGGTCGCTTGCCGGGGGCGCGGGTGTAAATCCGAATGACCCCGAGCGCGTCGAACAACCGCCGCTGGAGGACGGGGAGGTTGTCTCCCCGGGTGGCCGAAATGGCCACGGCCGGGATGTCGGGCCCCAGGATCTCGGGGAGCAACGCCAGATTATCTGCCGCGCCGGGTATATCCGCGCGGGTGCCGGCGATGACGGCCCGGGCCAGGCCCACTTTGCCCTCGGCCAGCAGGGTCTTCAGGTCCTCGGCCTGCTCTACGAGGGCCGGGTCACTGAGATCGAAGACGAGCAGGATCGCATCGGCTCCCCGGATCAGGCCGAAGATCCACGGGGGAGTCAGGCCCGGGGCCAGCGGCGGCATATCCACGAGCTGGATCTGGAGGTTCTCGTAGGGCATCATCCCCGGCAGCGGCTCGCGGGTCGAGAAGGGGTAGTCCGCCACCACCGGCCGGGCATTGGTCACGACGGCGACCAGGGAGGACTTGCCGCTGTTAGGGGGCCCCACCAGGACCACCTGGCCCGCCCCTTCCCGCGGCACGTGGCGCCCTGCCCGTTGCCGGGCGGTGGCCGGCCGACGGGCAGCTTCCGCCTTGAGCTTGGCGATGCGGCGCTTGATGTCGGCCTGCATCTTCTCGGTGCCTTTGTGCTTGGGGATGGCCCGCAGCATCGCTTCCAGGGCGGCGAGCTTCTCCTCGCCGCCCTGGGCCGACCGGAAACGCTCTTCTGCCTCACGGAATTCCGGCGTAAGGTTGGCCGGCACCCATCGTTCACCTCGCAGTCGGCGATTCGGCAGGGGCGCAGCGAGTTCCTTCCCCGGCCGCCGGCACGCTGCCGCCCCCGACGTCGGATGGTGCCGAACTCCGGGAAGCAGGGAACCGGGGACGGCTGCCGAAGCAAGCCATCTCGGACGATTCCTACCGGAGGGACCCGCCTACTTGCGAGATGTCCGGATCCTGCATACGGCCGATGTCCACCTGGACTACCTGTTCTCCGACCTCCCCTACGACCAGCGAGGGATCCGGAGACGCGAGGTGTTCGCCGGCCTCCGTCGCGTTGTCGAGTTGGCCCGTGAGTGCCGGGTGGATGCGCTGTTGATCGTCGGCGACCTGTTTGACCCCGAGCAGCTCTCCCGGGAGACGCTCGCCCAGACCGCTGCCTTGTTCCGGTCGCTGACCGCCGACGGCATCGCCACCTTG
This sequence comes from Clostridiales bacterium, assembly GCA_003517845.1. GTDB lineage: Bacteria > Bacillota > Sulfobacillia > UBA995 > UBA995 > UBA995. The sequence goes on from DOZU01000204.1 coordinate 4,773, forward strand.
ATCGTGCCCGGCAATCACGATACGGTTGACGGTCCGGGAAGTCCATACGCGGAGGGCGTTTTCCCGCCGCGGGTACACATCTTCCGGGGACAGGACTTCACCGCGTGCCGGGTGGTCGAGGGACTCACCGTCTGGGGCATGCCCTTCACGGCAGCCGCCCGGCGTCAACGGTCGCTGCGCGGTTTCGCCGACCGCTTTCCCCTGGACCCCGGGGAAGGTTTCCGGGTGGTGGCCCATCACGGAGCCTTCACCGGCTTCTCCTTGCCCGAGGGCGACTACGCTCCCGTGGCCCCGCAGGACCTCCTTGACACCGGGGCCCATTACGTGGCGCTAGGCCACCACCACAACCCGCGGGACTGCTCCGAGCCCGCCGGCGTGCCCGCCTGGTATCCGGGAACGCCCACCCGGCTGGATTGGACCAACCTGCCCGACCGCCAGGCGCTCCTGGTGCGGTTCCGGCCGGGCGCCCGGGCAGCGGAAGTGGAGCCGCTGCCGATTGACGATCGCCCGTTATCGCTCGTGGAGTTCAGCCCTGGCCAACGGCCGCTCGAAGAGTTGTTCTCCTACCTGGAAGCCCTGGCCGATCCCCGCGCGCTGGTGCGCGTCGTGCTGGAAGGTCCGGTCGATAGCGGAAGCCTGGTCAACGCGCGCCGCCTGGAGGAGGCCTTGCACGACCGGTTCTTCCACTTGCGCGTACTGGACCGTACCCGCGTCGCCGATTCCCGGCGGCCCGGGTCCACCATCGCCTCGCTGTTCCTTACCCGATTACAGCATCACCTGGAGGATCCGGCCGGGGAGACAAAGGACGCCGAAGTTGTGGACCTGGCCAGGAAGTACGGCCTGGCCGCCCTGCAAGGTGAGGATCTGCGCTGAAATGAGGATCGTGCGGCTGGAATCCCATGGCTTCGGCAGACTGGTGAACCTGGCGATCGCTTTCGAGCCGGGTCTGAATGTAGTCTTGGGGCTCAACGAGGCTGGCAAGTCTACCCTGGTGGACGCCATCCTTGCCGGCCTCTATGGGCTGAGGGGCCGATCCGGGTTCCTGCGCGAACTGCGGGACCTCAAGGCCCCCTGGTGCGCCGGCGCCCCGTACGCGGTCGCCTTGACCATGACCGACCAGCGAGGTCAGGAACTCCTGGTCCACCGCAACTTCCGGGAGGGCGAGGTCCAGGTCTGGCGGCGTACGGCCGCGGGCATCCTTCCGGCCGACGAAGCCGCCATCGGCTCGGTCCTCGGGTCGATGGGAACCGCCTCGCTCTCGCTGTTCACCTCCACTTTCCTGGTGCGCCAGACGGAGGTGGCGGCGCTCGATCGCAAGTCGCTGGGCCAAGCGCTGGTCGAGAAGCTCACCGATGGCGAGTCGGAGGTGAGCGCGCGCGAGGCGATCCGCAGCTTGGATCGGCGTCGCGAGGAGTTGGTGCGCGGCGGCGACCGCCAGCCGGGGCTGCTGGCTCAGGCGGGGGAGCGCCTTCGGCGCTACCAGGAGATCCGGGAGCGGACCCGGCACAAGGCCGACCAATATCACGAGGCCCGGGCGGAAACTCGGTCTTTGCAGGACCGGAGAGAGGCGGCGCTGGCCGAGTGCGAGGGACTGCGGCCGATGATCGACGGTTACCTGCAATTGGATGCGGCGGACGGGGAACTCGAGCGCAAAGGGGAGGAGCTGCGGAGGGCCGTCTCCCGCCGGGAGGAAGGCGAAGGACTCTGCCGGCGCCTTGGGGAAGTCGAGGCCGAGTTGGCGGAGATGATCGCGGCCCCCCGGTATGATTCCTGGCGGGAGCGCACCGGGGACACCCTGGAAGGGCTGGAGCAGGCGGTGGACGGGCTGACCCGGCAGTGTCAGGCGGCCCGCCAGGCGGAACTGCGGAAACAGGAGGAGCTACGGGAACTCATCGCCCAACTGGAAACGGCGGGCGACGAGGTGAGGCGACTCGACCCGTCGGGGCTAGGCCGGGCGGGATGGGAACGGCTCGAGGAACTGGCCCGGGAGCGGGAAGAGCACCTCGAGAAGGCGGGCGAGCGGCAAGCGCAGGCGGACAGCCTCGCCCCACGGGCCCGGCTGTCCCAGTGGTGTTTCGGAGGACTGCTGATCGCCCTCGCCGCCACTGCTGGCTTGCTCACGGCATGGCTGCGGGAGTGGACCCCGGGGCTCTGGGCGGCCGCGGTTACGGCCGTGCTGTGCGGCCTGTTACTCGGCGCTTACCTCCGGACCATGGGCGAGATTCGCCATCGCGACCTGTTGGCTTCCGAGGCCGCCCAGTTACGACGTAAGGCCGGGGAACTCGAGCGCCGGCTAGTCGTCGTGACCGGCGATGGGACCGCGGAGCAAGTTCGAGAACGAGTCCGCCAACTGGCCTCCCTGGAGGGACGATTGGCCCAATTCGAGCGCTCCCGCGAGGCAATCGGGCTC
>DOZU01000012.1:0-2464 GCA_003517845.1 Clostridiales bacterium
ACTTCATCATCGAGCCGGATGGACGGAGGGGGTGAGGCCGCGCCGTAGCCCATTTCCTCTGCCGGGTCATAGTAGATCCAGCGGCTTCGGGCAATGCCTTCCTTGATGCCTCGCCGCAACGGTTCGTGGTCGAGCAGCATGCGGAGGCCCCGGCGCATGGCAAAAGCCCGGCGGAGGTCACCGCTGGTCACTGAGGTCCGACCGGCCGGCCATGCCTTCTGCCGCAGGAACTCGGGGGCGATCGGGGGGTCGTCGGCAGTGTAGATCTTCTCAAGCCGCCGGAGGCTTTCCAGGACCACCCGCGTCTGGTCCTGCCGGACGTCTCCCTGCTCCTGGGCGGGCAGCGCCTCCCTGGCCAGTCGAGCCGCCCGTTCCGGCGCGTCAGCCGAAGGACAGTAAAGGAAGCGGTAGGCCCGGTGTATGGCTACCCGCAATTCCAGGTCGGATGTGCCCCGCAGTTCTCCAAGCCGCTTGCGCTGGTCGCGGGTCAGGGTCTCTTGTCTCTCAGGGTCGGAAGCCAGGCGGTCTACCGCAAGGTGGTAGCGGGTTGCCCGTACCATTGAGGCCACCTGGGCCCCGTCGGCTACGAGGAACAGGACGTTGTTCTGGTAGGTCCGCACACCGCCGACCGTTCCCGCCTCTTTGAAGAGACGCCGGACGAATTCGGGCGGGAGCTCGTCGTCGTCGCGGGCGGCAGACGCATCGTAGTGGATGATCGCCAGCTTGGGCTGGCCGGCGTCATCAGGGATGCGGGCCGGTTCCTCGGGGAAATGGCGGACCTGGAAGATGCCTTCCTGCCAGATACCGCGGATCCGGCGGTCAAGCTCTTCTTTGGCCTTGGCCGTGCCGATGTACTGAGCCTCGTCGGCCACCATCTTGTTGAGGGCGGGCTCAGGTTTGAAAATGTACCGCCCGCTCTCAAATTCCAGGTGCCAGCAGGCCCTCTCCAGGGCTTCCAGGCTCCGGGCTGCCAGAGTGGGATCGTCTCCCGGCGCCAGCACGGCCAGGTTGATCTCTTCAGGCCTGGCCCCGGAGCCTCCGGCCCGGGTCAGACTGTGCAGGAGCACGGTGGTCGCCACTTTCCCGGCAAAGGGTGGTCTACCCTCGTCCTCCCACTGACGGTCTATCGCCTCTGCGTGTGCCGGGGCCTCGGGCACGCCGCTGACAATGTCAGCCTGCACCACCTGCCGGTACCGCGGCCGGTCAAGGCGGGAAGTGAGGTCTTCGACGATCTTCGGCACGGCCAGGTCGAGGTGGTGCAACTGCGCCAGCCACGCATCACGGGGTCGGGTCTCCCAGAGCTGTCTCAGGGCGGTGGCCAGCAGCCGGAGGGCACCCCTGGTCCGCTGGAAGTTGGGGATGGTGGAAGTCTTGCGGTTCAGGACGATCAGCAGTTCCGGGTGGAACGGGTAGCCCCTCTCAAGCAGTGTGGCGTAGTCGGCATGTACCGCGGCCGGGGGGATGTCTGCACCCTGAGCCAGCAGCCGGTCGTAGTAGTCCTTGTACTCCTGAGCGGTAGCTCGGCCCGCTTCGGGGTCCACATGCTCAAACAAGCGGTGAACCAGGATGGCGCCAATCTCCTCCTCGCCCGCGGCCGGTGTGAGGGGGAGCTCCTTCCGCGCCGATACGCTCTTGAGCTCACTGAGCAGCTCGGTGAGCACGTGGGCGAGCTGCTCGGTTTCCTGCCCAAAGGCATCGGAGGCCTCCGCAAGGGTCAACACCACGACCGTCCGGGGAAGGGCCGCTACTGCTTCAAGGAGGGACTTCAGGAATGCTGCGACTTGACCCGCGCGTTCGGTATGCTCTTTTGAGGTCTTGAGCCTGCGGAGGTAGGGGGCTATTTCGTCCAGCAGGACCAGGGCCGGTTCTTCGCCAAACAGCTCTTCCCACTTCTGGGTCCCCGGCGCCGTACCCGCGCGGTCGCTCGCCTCCATCAACCTGTAGCCGGCAGGACCGGCAAGTTGATAGGCAATCTCACCCCAGAGAGTGTAGGTGATGATTCCATCGTCGTGCCGGACCCCGTTTACCGGGTCAAGGTCCTCGCCCACCACGGCAGCTACACGGACAGGTTCGGTAGGATGCCGGTCTTCAGAGACGAACCGCGCCAGGACATCGCTCGCGGTCCGGCCGTTTGCCGCATGGTACAGGGCAATGAGGTTGTGGGTCTTGCCTCCCCCGAAGCCTGTCTCCAAACGGATTATCGGGTTAGCCATGGGGTCGGCACCGCTCAGGCGGCCCAGGGCCTCCTGCAGCAGGGTCCTCAGGCCGGAGGTGGCGTAGGTGCGGGAGAAGAACGTCGGGGGGTCCCCGTAGACAGGGTCCGCCTTGCCCAGGACCACCGGAGTAAGGCGGGCGGCAAACACGGCGTCTTTCAGCTCGCCCTTCAGAACTTCCGGGCGGAGGCGGCAGGTTTCATATATGGGTCGCAAGGACGGATCACCTCGCTCAATCCCTGGAACAAGCA
>DOZU01000012.1:2850-11749 GCA_003517845.1 Clostridiales bacterium
CTTCCCTGACGGGCTTCATGAACGGCTGGCTCGAAGACAGCATTCTCCACCAATGGCAGATGTCCTTTACCCCAGAGAACAGGCGCACGGCATGGCCTCACCAACCGGGCATGGTTCGTCCTCAACTGTTCAACCGCCTCCGCCGGCCAGACTCCTCCCACTTGGCAGTCATCAGGACTTGGTCGGCCATGCGCCGCCTCAGTCTGAGTTCCACAGGGCTTTGGGGAAGACCAGGTACCATGGGGTATAGTTGGCCCATTAAGCACCACGCTCTCTGGTCCACCTCCAGGCGGGCGAAGTCCCCGGCAATGCCGAGGGCCTGAAGGATGGCCACCTGTTCGGGGCGTGGGCGGTCGGGCCTGCCGATCCTCCTTGTGCCGACCTCTACCCAACTCCAGCGCAATGTCTCCAGGGTGGCCCGGACATCCGGCGTGCAGCCGGTGTTCGAGCGTCCTTTGCAGCAGGTAGGCCAGGACGCAGATGAAGGCGTGGGCCTTGATCCGGAGATCTTTCCGATGGTAGATGGGCCTTATCCGCACGAAGCTCTTGAGGGTGCGGAAAGCCTGCTCCACCCGGACGAAGGCGAGGAACGCGGCCGGGACGATGCACCCCTCGGTGTCGAAAGCGTCTCCATCCCCCAGCGGGTATAGCCCGAGGCCGTGAGGCAGGTCTCGATGGCGGCTACGGTACGGTGGCCAGGCATCAAGCGACTCCCCGACCGAGGACGAAACGCGCCCGCTCCCTGCGCAGCATCTCGTAAGGCGTCATGCACTTGACCCCGAGCCCGATGCAGGCATCTGCGATCTTGATCTTCCGTGTCGAGGTTGGCGGCACCTCGTGCGTGACGATGGTGTGCCCACCAGCCAGCGCCTGCGCCACCAGGTAGTAGTCGGCCACCTGCAGGAACGTGCTCACCGCCGCCGGCTCGTAACTCCGGCTCGTGGCCCATTCACTGACGCGCGCCAGCGCCGGGAACACAGCGGCGTCAGGACGCAGGAAGAAGGCGAGTCCCCGCGCCGCCGCCCACTGCGAAAGTTCGTCGTCTCCGGCCTGTACCTCATCGCCCACCTTCTCCACGCTGAACACAGTGCCGCTCCCGTGCTGGTGGACGAGCCAATCCCAGAAGGCGGGGCAAAAATCCATGCCATAGTGGAGGTTCTTCGCGCGGATAAACACGTCGGCGTCGAGCAGGTAGGCCATCAGACCCCCACCTCCAGCTCGGCGCCCAAACGGCGCAGGGTCTCGACTTTCTTGACGCCCAGAAGCCGGAACGCCTCGACGAACGACGTCTGCCCCTCGAAGGTGCTGACCACGAGAGCGCGGGCGAACCGCTTGCCGGCCCGTGCCGCCTGGGTCAGGTAGAAGTTGCCGCCGCTGCCTCTGGGCACGCACCGCAGTCGCTCCAACTCACGCTCGTACGCCTCCCACAGCTCTTGGTGACTGAGCGCCCGGACGTCATGGATCCTGCGCAGGACGACGAGCGTACTCACCTTGAAGCGCCGGGCTAGTCGGTCGAGCTCATCGCGCAGGCCAGCGGATCTTTGATACTCCTCCCGCAGAATGGCGAGGGGAACGAGGATCTCTGCCGCAACCCGGTTGCACCAGCGCTCCACTTGGTGCAACGGCGCCGCAAGCGGCCCCAGGTCGGACAGCGCCGATTCACCCAGCCACAGGTGTGCTACCTCATGCGCGAGCGTGAACATCTGCGCGGCCCTGGTGTCCGCCCCGTTGATGAAGACGAGAGGCGCCAAATCGTCGGACAAGGCGAAGCCACGGAACTCCCTGGGGTCGAGCTTGCGCCAGTTGTTCGTCCCGACGACGCCGCTCACCATCACCAGTACGCCGAGCGCATCGGCTTGGTCGATGAATCGCCGGAGCGCCTCGGTCCAGGTCGGGATCCAGCGGCGCTCATCCAAGTCCAAGCCCAGCGGACGGCGCATCTCGGCGGCAGTTTCTTCGATGTCGTCCGTCACGCTCGCGGAGCCGACAAACGCGCGCTTCGGCTCCCCCGCCTTGCGCGCAAAGTCGCGGTACCACTCCTGCCGCTGCTGGCAGAGGTAGATCGTGTCGAGCAGGTTGGGGCTCGGCTCCGCGATCTGCCGGTCGGCCATCGTGCGCAGGTCCGGGATGGGCACGCGCTCTTCCGGCGGCTCGGGCAGGAAGAAGTATCCGATCGGCACGTGCGTGGCTTCGGCGAACGCCTCTAACTGCTTGAAGGTGGGCATGGCCTCGCCGCGCTCCCACGATTGGAGATGAGAAAACCTCTTGCGCAAGCCCGCCAGGCTCTGGCCTGCGCGCTCACGCGCCCAGCGCAAGAGTTCGGGCTTGACCTCCACGCGCACCATGCCACCCCCTGCACGTCGGTCTTGCCCGTCAGCGCGGCCGAAACAGGAGGATGTCCCGCGAATCGTGGAATTGAGGGAGACAGCTCCTGTTTCCCAGTATCTCCGAACCCAAGTTCGCTTGTCAAGGCCCCCTACTACGAAGATGATCTCAGAGTCCCCGGCACCAAGGGGAGACGACCTCATCACCAGCCGCTTCCCCGGATTGTTCAACGCCAGTACCCCGTTTTCATGGTCCGTGGTGCCCCGAGGGGCATGGCTGTCTCTCGCCCGTAGTGCCGGAGGTCATACTCAATGCCGGCTCCGAGTGTTGGGTCGAGCGACACCCTGGCCGTACACCCTGGTCTACCCCTGCACCTCGAGCAACGGCATCGGTTGCATCCCCCCACAAGTGCTCTCGGAACGGCGGCTCCGGTCCATCCATCCTCCCCCGCGGTCGGAAACGGGGGGCGGGTCGCCGGTCAAGTCCGACGCTGGAAGGATTTGCAGGCCGAACGTGGAAGGACCCCGTGACACTCCCGGTCACGGCAGGTCCATGCTGGCGGACAGGCTTCAGCGCGTTCGCGCCGGGCTGGACGCAGTCCGTGGCTGGGATCAATGCTTGACGCGGGAACATGGAGAGGTGACCCTGTGAGCGGCATGCCGACTTGGCCCGCTGATTTTCTTGATGCCCATGCCCGGCACTGGGAAGATGGAGAGAGGCTGTGCCAAGCTCGACGGTGGGCCAACGCCGACTACCTGTACGGCTTGAGCGCGGAGTGTGGGCTCAAGGCCCTGATGGCGCGGACTGGGATGCGGACCTGGAGGACAGGATCCCCAGGGGATCTGCGGTACCGGGTTCATGTTGACAAGCTTTGGCCTGTTTTCCTCTCATTCGCGCACGGCCGGCCGGCAGGAAAATATGTGACTCTGCTGCCGCCGACCAGCCCGTTCCGAAAGTGGCACGTGAGCCAGAGGTATGCGCACCAGAACCTTATTACCAAAGCATTAGCACAGGCGCATCGTGACGGGGCAAGAGGGGTACGCTCGGTGGTGCACCAAGCCCGGAAAGATGGGGTGCTGCCATGACTGGCTTCGTTCCGTTCGACGAAACTCGGCCCCGGCTTGTAAGAGCGCTGGAACACCTGGCTCTGCCAGCTCGAGGGCTTTCGGAGTTGTTGGTGGTCCGGGACCTCATGGGCCGCATTCGACTGCTTGTTCCTGAACAACCTGAGCCGGGACCTGAGCTCGAACAGGCTCTAGGTGAACTGACAAGAAGACTCCACCAGGAGCTCGGTGTGCGCTCATATGAGCCGGAGCAGGGTGTGCTCTCTGTGGACAAGGAGGACCTGGAAGCACTCAAGAAGGGTGCGCTGCGGCATGAGGTGCAGGGCTTGACGATATACCTGGTGGACCGTTTGATCACAGGAAGCGAATGGGCTACGATTTCCTCGGTCTTGCCCCACCCAAGAACCCTCCGGTTCACACTGTTCTCTATCAAGGGAGGCGTGGGGCGGAGTACCACCGCCGCCGTACTTGCCACCCACCTTGCCCGGAAGGGGCGCCGGGTGCTCGTCATGGACCTCGACCTGGAGTCGCCGGGTGTCTCTTCGATGTTGCTGGCCCGCGAGGAACATCCCGATTTCGGTATTGTGGACTGGTTCGTCGAAGACCTGGTCGGACAGGGGGATGAAGTGGTTCGGCGGATGATCGGGCGGCCCAGCTGGGGCCAGGACTTTCGCGGAGACATCTTGGTGGCACCGGCATATGGGAGTGAGCCTCGGGAGTACCTGGCCAAGCTTGGTCGGGTTTACCTCGACAGGCCCCCGGATGGGGACCAACCACCCGAGGGATGGACCATGAGGCTCTTACGGCTCATGCAAGCCATGGAAGAGCGTGAGAAACCGGATGTGGTGCTCCTCGATAGCCGCAACGGCCTTCACGACCTTGCGGCAGCCGCCGTTACGGACCTCCAAGCGCAAGTCTTGCTGTTCGGGATGGACACCGAGGCCACGTGGACCGCATACCGTATCCTCTTCGAGCACTGGCATTCACATGGAGTTGCTCCCAGCATAAGGGAGCGGCTTTCAGTGGTTGCCGCGCTTCTGCCCGAAACGCAGCCGGACGCCTACCTGAGTGGCTTTCGAGAGCGAGCATGGGACCTTTTCTGCAAGTGGCTCTACGATGAGGTCCCTGCCAACAGCAGGGAGGAATCCGAAATCGAGCTTTTCTCCTTCGACCTTGCAGACGAGGGGGCTCCGCACAATCCCTTTCCGATTCACTGGAACCGAGGGCTTGCAACGCTATCTTCTCTTCGTGACCTTGACGAATCCGTGGTATCCCTTGCCTACGAACGGTTTCTTGAGCGATTCGACCTGCTGTTTCAAGCCTTGTCGGAGGAACCTCAATGAATGCACCGAACGCTGCCGCGACCTGGGATCCCCAGGTGCTGCGGGACCTCCTCATTGGAGCCTTGCCCACGGAAACATCGGGGCACGGAGCCGCTCCAGAGCCTCGTTTTGTATACCTGCCCGCCTCCCACGTTAAGGCGGTTCATCCGAACGCGATGGTCGTGGCCGGCATGCGCGGAGCCGGTAAGAGCTTCTGGTGGGCCGCGCTTCAGGAGCGTCTGGTTCGCTCCATGGTGGCCCAATTCAACCCGCATGCCGAGGTGAGCGAACAAACCCGGGTAGCAGTGGGCTTTGGGGAAAGACCCGGTCTCAAGGAGTATCCTGATCGTGATACGCTTGGGGATATGCTGCGGAAAGGAACCGAACCCCGCTTGATCTGGCGGACTGTCGTGGTACACAAGCTGGCACCCGATGGGCATCCGATTCATAGCCAGCATCACTGGGAAGAACGCCTCGCTTGGGTAGAGGCGAACCCGGAGCCGGTTGGACACCTCTTGGACCAGCAGGACCGGAAGTGGGAACAGAATCAAACCTGGTTCCTCGTTCTCTTCGATGCCCTGGATCGCAGTGCGAACAACTGGAAGGACATGAACAGGCTGGTCCGTGGGCTCCTACAGGTTGCCCTCGAATTTCGGCCCTACAAGCGTCTGCGCGTCAAATGCTTCTTGCGGACGGACCAGATCGATGAGAGTCGTGTAGCCGATTTCACGGACGCTTCAAAAGTTCTAGGTGCCAAGATTGAGCTGAGCTGGCCTGGACCCGACCTTTACGGTCTCTTGTGGCAGTACATCGCAAACGTCGGTGATCATCGAGCCAAAGACTTTCGCGAGGCTGCACAGGCCGAGTATCTGGCCAAGTGGTCCATGCTTCGAGCCGGGGAACTGCAGGTCTGGCGTTCTGACATGCCTAACGACGTTCAGCGTGAACTCTTTCATGCCGTGGCCGGGATGTGGATGGGAAGAGACCATCGCCGCGGTTTTCCCTATACTTGGATCCCCGGTCACCTGGCAGATGCAGACGGGCGGACGAGCCCTCGTTCATTTCTGGCCGCGCTTCGGGCAGCAGCCGAGGATACTCGGCAGCGGTACCCCGATCACTCCACAGTCCTGCACTACGAAAGCATAAAGCGCGGGGTACAGAGAGCGAGCGGGATCAGGGTGCTCGAGCTTAAAGAAGATTACCCGTGGGTCGACTTGCTGATGAAGCCACTTGAAGGCCTCGTGGTGCCTTGTGCGTTCGAGGAGGTTGTTGAGCGGTGGGAGAGAGAGCAGGTCCTTCAGAACATCCGAATGAGGATTGAGGCCCAGGAGGAGCGTCTTCCACCGGCTCATTTGGAAGAGGGCCCCCATGGGGCCAGAAAGGACTTGGAAGAGCTCGGTATCTTTGTTCGGATGAGGGACGACCGCGTCAACATCCCGGATGTACTCCGTGTTGGCTACGGACTGGGGCGTAGAGGCGGGATCAAACCGATCCGCAAGGGCGAAGACTCATGAGCAGCGACGGAACACGGGCTGCCTCCCCCTGGCACCACGCCTTGGGCATCTGGCCAGGAATCTGCCTGTCCAGGTGCGATGCCTGCAATCCAACGCCTGCGGTACCCTGGCTTCCCGATGCATAGGTGCCCCAGGCGCATCTTCTCGCCAATGATGTAGTGATCACCGGCGCCCTGCAGGATGCGGCGGTTCTCCGGCGAGTTGAAGCCGGTGTCCAGCGCCAGCAGAATGCGGCCGAGTTTCCAGGCGTTCGAGACGCTTGCCGGCCGTGCGGTGTACGTGACGCTGTGGCCCTTCACCCGGCGGCGAACGCCTGGGCCTGGGTCGTACGGGCCCCTGGAGCCTCCTGATGGCGGCACCGTTCGCCCGGTGGCGCGACGTGCTGGACTCGCCCGCCGTACCGCGCGAGGACTGGCGAGAGACCGCCCGGTTGGGCGGCTTTCCCGTGCCCGTCCACGAACTGGTCGACGACGAGGCACGCACACTATGGTTCTCGGGCTATGTCCAGACCTGCCTGGAGCGCGACTTCCAGACCCTGCGTACTGTCGAGAACCTCGCTGATTTCCGGCGCCTGATGCGGGCCGCCTGCCTGCGCATCGGCAGCCTGCTCAACCAGACGGAGCTCGGCCGTGACATCGGCATCAGCCAGCCCCAGGTGCACCGTTTCCTGAACCTGATGGAGGCGAGCTACCTGGCCATCCGCCTGTCAGCCTACTCGGTGAACCGGACGCGCCGCCTCGTCAAGGCTCCCAAGCTCTACTGGTGCGACACGGCGCTGGCACTGCACCTGGCCGGTGAAACGGAGCCGCGAGGGGCGCACCCGGAGAACCTGGTGGTGACTGATCTGCTGGCGTGGCGGGACGTGCAGCCTCGCCGCCCGGAGATCCTCTTCTGGCGCACCGCCGCGGGGCAGGAGGTGGACTTCGTGATTGAGACCGGGAGACGTCTGCTGCCCATCGAGGTGAAGGCTGCCGCACGGGTGTTGCCGGCCGATGCGAGGGGACTGGAGGTGTCCTCGACGAATACCCCGACCTGACCGAGGGCGCCCTGCTTCTCCATGGCGGCACGGAGACATTCCCTCTCACCAAGCGGGTACTGGCGGTGCCGTGGTGGCGGGTGGTCTGAGGCCTAGCACCTTGCGCGCCAGCGACGCCGCCCTACCAGTGGGTGAGTCCATCCGAGTGGGAAAGGGGGTCCGGGGCACGCGCTCCCCGCCGCTCTAGCTGGAGCCCTGGTCGAGGTAGGGTTGGACGTCGTCAAGACCCAGGATCCACGGTAAGTCGGTCTCGAGGAGTTGCTTATCAACTGTTATGAGCGGGATGCCGTGGTCTTCGGCCACGGCGAGGTAAGCTGCGTCGTAGAATGAGAGCCCCAGACGCAAGCCCAGGGTAAGGGCCGACGTTGCCAGGGGGCCGATCGGCACTGCCGGCAGATGGAGGTCCACGAGCGCGCCAAGAGCCTCCAAGGCGGCGGCCTCCGGGACACCCTTCCGGCGGACCGCCAACATGAGGGCGTTGCCTACTTCATGCAGGAAAAGGTCGGGGACAATTATCCGGATGTCACCGACGACGTGCCGTTCGAGCAGGGCTAGCGAGGCCGCCGAGCCTTCCTCGTCCCCGAGCACCCATTTCACGCCGACGCTCGCGTCTACGCACAGGCTCGCGCCCTGGTCAGCCACGGTCTTCACCGCCCTCCGTCGTTGAGCCACGTCCCTCCAGTTCGCGGCGAGACGCTGCCAGGAGGTCGCCCCCGTCTATGGCTGGCATCTGGGACCGAAGCCGCTTGAGGGTCGCCAGGGCCTGAATGCGGTCGGCCCAGACCTTCGAGAGCGGCTGCCCGTCCTGCGATTTGTGAGCCGCCGCCGCTCGCGAGATGGCGTACTCAAGCCCCGCCTCGGCGACCCGGGAAGCATCGGCGGCAGTCTTCCGCTTGATTCCCCCCTGCGTGCCGGAGCTTAGAATCAGCCTTTGACCGTCGAGGACGACATGGATCTCCTCGCCTTCCTTCATCCCGGCCGCCTCCCGCAGGAACTTGGGGATGACCACCTGTCCCCGGCTCGACATCTTCGTTCGCCCGCTCACTACAGCCAAGGCGGAGAACTCCTTTCTGAGCTGTTCTTACTCCAATTCTACTCCGTGCTTACCTGGCGGTCAAGGGGACCTCAGGCGAATGACAGAAAACCCCGAACCCATCTTTACCTGGGGTTCGAGGCCTTTAACATGGTGGGAGGTAGTGGATTTGAACCACCGGCCTTCTGAATGCGAGTCAACTCTGGGCCATCCGCGACCGTCCGGGGTCGTCCATAGCCTGCTTCTAGCAGGCGTTGCGGGTCCGCAGTCGTCTGTGTGTTCCGTGCTTGTATGGGCCCATTGCTGTCAGTTTTGCTGTCAAGGCAGTTCAGGGCACGGCACCGTACTTCACGGCTCCAACCGGCAAGAATGAGATTCAAGATTCGTCGACAGCACCTGCTTTCGTGCGCCCCCGCGTGCTGTGAATCTCATTCCTCCCTCGTTGCCAGCAAGTCAGGGCCGGCAACGGCCGCGCTTCACCAGCACGGCGGGCATCTTGACAATCTATAGATTGGGTGACTGGGGTATTCACTTGACTCAGCCTACCCCCATATGTAGACTTTGACCTGGAAATTCGTCCACCGGCTGTGCCGTCTCACATTGTT
>DOZU01000095.1 GCA_003517845.1 Clostridiales bacterium
TCGCCTTCTCGGGGACCTCCGGCTCGGGGGGCCTTTCCTGCATGGGCGCAGGATGAATCTTCCTTCGGGTGGGCATGACCGACATCGCTTGTTGCTCCTTCCTCCGCCCGGTCGGGTCAGTAATTCTGGCGGCGAAGGTGTCTCACCTCATATTGACACGAAGGGGTATCGTCAGCGGCTACCCTGACGGCACCTATCGGCCGGATGCCGCCATCTCCCAAGAAGCGTTCATCAAGCTTGCTGTCGCGGCCTTGGGACTGCCCCGGGTTGAGTCCATTCCGGCGCCTAGCTTCACCGACGTCCGGACGGACCGCTGGTCCGCACCTTACGTGGAAGCCGCCGTTCGGGTTGGGCTCCTGGCCCCTGTGGAGCACCCGGACCGCCGCCTCCACCCCGAGAGGGACATCACCCGTCTTGAGATGGCCGTCATCCTCGTCCGCGCCCTCGGGCTGTGGAAGGAAGCCGAGTTTGACACCCATGTCACCCCGTTTTCTGACGCCGACTCGACACCTCGGCACCGCAGGGGATATGTCGCGATCGCCGCGAGCAAAGGCCTGATGGCCGGCATGCCCGACGGGCGCTTTGCGGGCAGTGAGCCGGCCACGCGGGCGCAGGCGGCGGTCGTCATCGCCCGGCTCTTGGAAGCGAGGACCCGCTGGCGGTGTGGAACTCGCGCTGAATGGTACAATGCTCGGCCGCGGTAGGGACGCCGGTTACCCGGCGTCCCTCGCACAGGCCCCGGCGTGCGAGGGACCCGCACCGGGTTCCTCGGTTGTACCCGCACACGTGACGCTTTCTGTCAAGGTGTCTTCGTCGACAGCACACCCCCTTGCGCACTTGACCGCGATTACTGCCCGGACGTACAATGACTGGGGGCCAGGAAAGCGAGGTGAGTCGCTTGGAGAGTGACGGTAGTAGACGTAGGACCACGTGGTCGCCGGGCGGGCACGCCGTGGCTTCCCCGGGTGACTCACTCGTCAGCATGACCCTCAAGTGGGTAGCATGACTCTTCCTGCCTGAGCGTTCGCCTGCGCGAGTAAGGCCCCGGTTCTCCTCACGCCCGATGCCGCCACTCCCCGTCGACTATTGCATTGCCGCTGACGGCGTTAGCACGGCCCGGGTCCGCCGGCGTCGCCCGTGGCGAGCCGAAAGGCGGCGGTCAGGCCGGACAAGATCACCTGGAAGGAATGGGGGTTGACGTCGTGGAGGAGAGGACACTTGCCACTGTCAGGTCGCTCATAGCCGCGAGGGACTGGAACGAATTGCGGTCGGCCATCACCAGACTGCCCCTGCCGGACATCGCCGAGATGCTGGCGGACGCAGGGAAGGCCGACCGAGCATTGATCTACCGCACCCTGCCCACGGAACTGGCAGCGGACGTTGCCGCTTACCTCGACCCGGACGAACTCCACTCGCTCATTCAGGACCTGCGCGAACCTGAGGCCAGGCACCTCCTATCGAACCTCAGCCCGGACGATCGCACGTACTTCCTGGGGGAGTTGCCGGGCCAGGTTACCCAGAGGCTGCTCAACCTGCTCGGCCACGAGGACCTCAAAGAGGCTCGCGGCCTGTTGGGCTACTCCGAGCAGTCCGTGGGCCGAATGATGACCCCTGACTACATCGCAGTACGCCCTTCATGGACGGTCGAGCAGGTGCTGGCCCATATTCGCCGCCGGGGCAGCGACAGCGAGACCATCAGCACCCTGTATGTCACCGACGATGGGTGGAAGCTCCTCGGCGTCTTGGACCTGAGGCGCGTGCTCCTCGCTGAACCGGCCGCGACGGTCACGGAGGTAATGGCCCATCGGGCCGTGCGCGTCGAAGCTTCCGATGACCGGGAGCACGCTCTGGCCGTGATGCAGCGCCACGATTTGCATGCCTTGCCCGTGGTGGACTCCCATGGGGTTCTGCTGGGCATTGTGACCTCCGATGACATGCTGGACGTGGCGCAGACCGAAGCCACGGAAGACTTTCACCGCACCGCGGCCGTGTCTCCGATCGCGGGTAGATACACAGAAGCGGGAGTCAAGCAACTCGTGGCCAAGCGCCTCGGGTGGCTGCTCGGACTGATATTGGTGAACCTCATGTCCTCCGGGGTCATCGCCGTATTCGAGGAGACGCTGTCCGCCACCATCGCGCTGGTTTTCTTCATGCCGCTGCTCATCGACAGCGGGGGGAACATCGGCTCCCAGGCCGCCACCATGATGATCCGCGGCATAGTGACGGGCGATCTCCGTCTCAGCCAGTGGGCGCGCACCCTGGCGAAGGAGGCGGTCGTCGGCGGCGCGCTGGGACTGGCCATGGGTGCCGCGGCGGGCCTGCTGGGCCTCTACCGGGGCGGCTACGCCTTGGCGCTGGTCGTAGGCCTTTCCATGGCCCTCCTGGCTGTCACGGCCAATCTGGTCGGCGCCATATTGCCGTTCGTCTTCACCCGGATCAGGGTAGATCCGGCGGTGGCCAGCAGCCCGCTGATCACGACCGTGGCCGACACCCTGGGGTTGCTGATCTACTTCACGGTTGCCCGGTACATCCTGGGCTGAGCGATCCCACCAGGTGAGGTGTCGATCTGATAGGAGGCGAGGGGAGATGTCCGTGACCGGTCGGAACCAAGCGGAGGCCGTGGCCGTCCGCGAGCTGGTGGTCCGGTACGGCAAGGTGGAGGCTCTCCGGGGGGTGACCCTCGATATGGAGTGGCAGACCGCGGTCGCCCTGCTGGGGCCCAACGGGGCGGGCAAGACCACGCTGCTGCGCGTGCTGACCACGCTCCTGCCCCGGTTTACGGGTAGTGCCCTGGTAGACGGGCATGATGTCCGCCGAGCGGCCGCGGATGTGCGCCGGGTAATCGGTCTCATGCCGCAGGAGAGCAATCTGTATGAGGAACTGACCGCGTGGGAGAACATGAAGATCCAGGGCGGGTTGTACGGGATGCCCGCCAGCGTGGTGAAAGACCGGGCGGGCCGGCTGCTGGAACGGATGGGACTGACCACCGTGGCCAACCGGCCGGTGAGTACCTACTCCGGTGGGATGAAGCGGCGGCTAGTATACGCCCGCACTCTGCTCCACGACCCGCCCATCGTCTTCCTGGACGAACCCACCACCGGGCTGGACGTACAGGCACGGGCCGTGCTCTGGGAGGACATCGGCGGGCTGTTGAGTTCCGGCCGTTGTGTCGTGCTGACCACCCACTACATCGAGGAGGCTGAACGGTTGTGCCGCCGGGTCGTGGTCCTGGACCACGGGCGGGTGATCGCCGACGGCTCGCCGGACCAGCTGAAGATCGCCGGCGAGGAGACGCTGGAGGAAGTCATCCTCAACCTGACCGGGAGGGAGTTGAGGCTGGGGTGAAGCCCGCCAACACGGTTCCGCGAGGCGCCACCCTGGGGCTCCGGGCGGCCGGGCAGGTATTCTGCCACGAGATCGTCCTACAGATGAAGAACCGGATGTTCTTCATGGCGCTCTGGGGCACGTTCATGTGGGTGCTGTTTTTCGGCTATTTCATGGCGGCCCAGGCCCAACCGGCTCGCGACCTGCGGGTGGGGGTGGCGTATCCTCCGCTGGCCGGCGTCCTGGCCCGCTCCGAGCACCTGCAGGTGCTCACCTTCGAACGCGACGAACTGGCCCGGGATGCGGTGCGCCGGGGAGACGTGCTGGTCGCGGTGTCGGTATTGCCGGATGACCGCGGGCAAGTTGAGTTGATGCTCGACGATTCCCAGGCGGCGGCCGCCCGGGCCGCCCAGGCGGCGGTCATGGCCGCGCTGTTGGCGGAAGCCGATGCGCAGACTCCGGGCGTAGCCCTGGGCCCGGCGGTCAAGGTCCGCGAGGCCTGGGGGCTGCGGATGGCGGACGAGGGCTACCTCATGCGGGTCCTTGGTCCGGGGTTCATCCCCATGTCCGCCTTGATGCTCGCCTTCACCTCCGGCGGGTTCGCCCTGCTGGCCGAGAAGACGCGCCGGACCATCTTCCTGTTCGCCCTGTCGCCCGCCGGACGAGCCTGGCTGCTACTGGGCAAACTCGCCGCCAATCTTGTGCTCCTCGTGCTCGTCGTGGCGTTGATGATCCCGCTCGTGGTGTACTGGATCGGGGTCCCATTGACCGGATCGCTGGCCGCCTTGATCGTCGGCCAAGCTCTGGGCGGCGTAGGGCTCCTCGGGATCTGTTATGCCTTGAGTTCCTTGCCGATGGTGAAGACCGAGATCGGTCTGCGGATGATCATCGGCATTCCGGTGGTCATGCCCTTGACCATGCTTTCCGGCATCATGTACCCGCTGCCGCTCCTGCCGGACTGGCTGCAGACGGTGGCGGGTTACCTGCCCATGAGCTGGATGATGGAGGTCACGCGGGAGACCTTCTACCGCGGCGGCGGTTTCGCGGAAGTCGGCCGGGAACTGGTCAATTTGGGCATCTTCGCGGCGGCGGCTACCATCGTGGCGGTCCAATCCCTGGTACGGCTGTTGCGATCGCAGTAAGGGCCGCCAAACACCCATCCGGACGTAGGGGCGGGGTCTGAACCCGCCTCTACCTGCGCCGGGACCGGGACCACGCCCGTGGTCCCGTGGCCGACCGCAGGCGGTCCGCGATGGACGGCCCGCCGAGTTGCCGCCGGAGGAAGGCGCGCATTGACAGCC
>DOZU01000152.1:0-563 GCA_003517845.1 Clostridiales bacterium
GCTGTTCGGCGAGGCCGACCCCGAGACGGGCGCTCCCGTGCGGCTCGCGCCCGAGGAAGCCCTGAGGGTTGCCCGCGAGGAAGTGGTTGCCCTGCGCAAGCGAGGACTGCTCGGCCGGGAGACCAGGTTCGACCCCCTCACCGACTGGTATCTGATCGCCTGGGACGCCTTCCGGGCTGCCGCTTTCCCGGCCGACGAGGCCCGCAAGCTCGCCCTCGCCATGGGCGTGGACCTTGAAGAGGACCTTGTTCGGGGGCACCAGCTCCTGGCCAAGCGCCAGGACACCGTAACCCTGCGGACCCCCGGGGAGCGGCGGGGACGGGGAAAGGTCGACCCCGAGGCGATCAGCTTCGGGGCTCTGGTGGACGCCGTGCATACCGTGATGTTCGTCTTTACCGAAGACGGCTCGGCGGCAGCAGCAAGGTTCTTGAGGGGGCACGGGTTTGAGGGTGACCAGAGCTTCCGGGCCCTCCTGCAGGGCCTGATCCGGGCCATTCCCGCAACCCGGGACAAACATGGCCGCTTCCTGCGCCCGGAGGCCGAAACCCTGGAGAGTCTGCGCC
>DOZU01000152.1:981-4804 GCA_003517845.1 Clostridiales bacterium
GAGCAAGAACAGGAAGAAGAGGCTTAGAAGATGGGCAGGTGTCTTGCCGAACACGCCTGGAAGATCTCCTACGGGCCAGGTGATGATCGGCTGCGGGACTTCTACATCCCCGTCCTGTCCCGAGCGGTCGCCTACGACCGGACGGCAGGGTTCTTCTCGTCCAGCGCCCTGGCCGTGGCGGCGGCGGGGCTGGCCCACCTCGTCCGCACCGGCGGCCACATGAGGCTGCTCGTTGGCGCGGCGCTGTCGGAGTCAGACATCCAGGCGGTGGAGCGGGGCGAGGAAGCCTTCGTGGAAGCTCTGGAGGAGCGTCTCCTCAAGGCGCTGGAGATACTGGCGGCCGACCCCACCGATCCGGCCAGGCAGCGGCTCGAGGTCCTGGCATGGATGGTGAAGCACGGCACCCTGGAGATCCGGGTCGTGCTCCCCACCGGACCGGACCAGCGCCCCCTGCCGGCACCCCAGGCCGTTGACTACTTTCACGCCAAGGAAGGGCTGTTCACGGATGCCTGCGGTCACCAGTTGGCCTTCTCGGGTAGCATCAACGAGAGCGCCCAGGCCTGGCTGCGCAACTACGAGCAGTTCGCCGTCTATTTCTCGTGGGAGGCAACCCGGCCCTATCTCTTGCAGGTGGCACAGCGCTTCCAGAGGCTCTGGGACAACCGCGAGGAAGGATGGATGGCCCTCCGGATACCCGAAGCGGTGCGGCACCGTTTGCTGAGACTGGCCCCCGATGAACCGCCGGTGCGTGATCCGCTGGAAAAGGCGCCGGTTCGCAGCAAGGTGATTCCCCGAGACCAGACAGAGCGGATCGTCTTCCAGTTCCTGCGCGATGCTCCCTACCTCCCCGGGGGCGAGCAGGTCGGGCTGCGGACGGCGGGCGTCAGTCCCTGGCCTCACCAGGCGCGAGTGGTGGACACGGTCATCGCCCGCTTCCCCGAACGGTTCCTCCTGGCGGACGAAGTCGGCCTTGGCAAGACCATCGAGGCCGGTCTGGTCCTGCGTAGCCTCATACTGGGAGCGGCCGTTCGGCGCTGCCTCATCCTGGTTCCTCGTAGCATCCTCTGGCAGTGGCAGGAAGAGCTCTACGAGAAGTTCTCCCTGAACGTGCCCGTCTACGACGGCCGTTACCGCGACTACTTCCGGCGGGAGCTCACCCCGCCAACGGGGACGAACCCCTGGGACGCCTATCCGGTCCTGCTGGCTTCAAGCCATCTGGCCAAGCGTCGGGAACGCAGGGCAGAGGTCCTTGCAGCCGGTCCCTGGGACCTGGTGGTGGTGGATGAGGCCCACCACGCGCGGCGGCGCGACTTCCGGGAAGAACGGTACCGGCCGAACCGATTGCTGAGCCTGCTGGAAGGGTCCGACGGCGAGCCGGGGCTGGCCCGCCGCACCCGCGGACTGTTACTGCTCACGGCCACCCCCATGCAGGTTCACCCGCTTGAGGTCTGGGACCTCCTGCGGCAGCTCGGGCTTCCTCCCCGGTGGGGAGCAAGCGAGAGAAGCTTCCTCCGCTTCTTCCGAGAGCTCCAGGTGGCGACCCAGGGTGGTCCGGCGGACTGGCCGTTCCTCCTGGCAATGGCCCGGGACGGGATGGAGGGCCCGCTTCCCCGGAGCGTGCTTGATGCCGTGCGGGATCGGGTCGGCGTGGTGGAAGCGGCAGTCGTCGAGGGGATCTTCCTGGGCTCGTTGCCCGGGGATCAGATCCGGGAGCTGTCCCCAGGGGGGAAGGCGGCCCTCCTCGAGTTGTGCCGCCGGGGCTCCCCCCTGGGGCAGAAGATGTTTCGCAGCACCCGCCACCTTCTCAGACGGTACCGGGAGGCAGGGTTGCTGGAGGAGAACATTCCCGAACGGGAGCCCGAGCCGGTCTGGATCAGGATGAGTCCCGACGAATGGGCCCTGTACGAACGGGTGGAGGACTACGTCGCCGACTACTATCAGCGTTACGAAGGGGAACGCAGGGGCCTCGGGTTCATCATGACCGTCTACCGCCGGCGTCTCACCTCGTCTTTTGCCGCCCTGCGGGAGAGCTTGCGGCGACGGCTCGATTACCTCACCAGTCTGGGAGGACCGGCCTGGGGAATCATCGAGGAGGACTACGAGGACGAGGACCTGCGGTCGGACGTGACCGAGACCCTGGAGGACGCCGCACGGCCGGACCAGCTCACCGGCCCCCTCAGGAGGCTGCTGGAGCTGGAGCGCCGGGTGGTGGAGGAGCTCCTGGCCGATATCTCCCGGCTGACCGGGGACGAGAAGTTCGTCCAACTGGTGGATGACCTCCAGAAGCTGCTCGCCCGGCGGGACACGGTGGCGGTGTTCACCCACTATACCGATACGATGGACTACCTCCGGGATCGGCTGGTAGGCCTGTACGGCCGTCATGTTGCCTGTTACTCGGGCCGCGGGGGAGAGCGGTGGGACGGTCAGAAGTGGGTTCTCGCCCCCAAGGAGGAGGTCAAGAACGCCTTCCGGGCCGGCGAGGTGCGTATTCTGCTGGCTACCGAGGCGGCGAGGGAAGGTCTGAACCTCCAGACCTGTGGTGTACTGATCAACTACGACATGCCCTGGAACCCCATGCGGCTGGAGCAAAGAATCGGCCGCTTTGATCGCATTGGGCAGCGCTACCCCGACGTGTGGATCCACCACTACTTCCTGCTGGGCAGCGGGGGGGAGGAAACGGTGGAAAGCAGGGTGTACCGGGCCCTGGCGGACCGCATTGACTGGTTCCGGGCCGTGGTCGGGGACCTGCAGCCCATCCTGGCCCGCATCCCCGACATCATTGAAAAGGCAGCCGTAGCTCCTCGCCGGGAACGGGAGCGAGTCATCGAGGACGCCCTGGCCGATCTGCGCCGCAGTATTGAAGAACAGGAGGCGGACCTTCGTCTGGGTGACTGGTCGGAGACGGAGGTGCACCGGCCCCGGGCGTTGGCTACCCCGGTATCGCTGGAGGACCTGGAACGGGTACTGCGCACGGGCATGCTGGCAACGCGGTTCAGTTCTCACCCCGGAATCCCGGGAGCTTACGAGCTCGACTTCGAGGGACGCCTGTGGGAGGTAACCTTCGACCCCGCCCTCGCTGACGCTCACCCCGGTCGCCTGCGCTTGCTGACCTACGGTGAGGAACTGCTTGGCCGCTTGCTGTCGGAAGTGAACCCCCCGGTACCTGCGGGGGACCGCCCCCGACTGGTGCGCGTGGCCGCCGGCCCGATGAGGTGGTGGTTTGCCACCGACACCGACGGCCAGCTCACGCTCCTGGAGAAGTTGAGCCAGGTGGAAGAAGCCCTGCAGGCCGCGGGACCTCCGGTCACTGCCGATCACGAGGAGCAGGCCCGCAGTCGGGTGTTGCCGGTAGTCCAGGAAGTGCAGGCGCGTGAACAGGGGCTTGAGGAGCTGGAACGACGGCGGGAGAGAGAGACGCTGGAGGAGAGGGCCCGGAACCTTCTGGCCAGGGCGGCCGCCTGCTGGGCTGCCACAAAGGAGATGCCCCCGGTCCCCGGGGAGGCCCTCGCCGGGGTGCTGGCAATGGGCTACCCCTGGGCCCCGCTGGCTCGCCTGGCAGGGACGCCGCAGCTCGCTGCCGTCCAGGACGAGATGGATGCCACTGCGAGGCCGGGGAATCAGAGGTCGGTCTTGCTTGGTCTGGCCGAGACGGCGAAGGAGCTACTCGGGCCCTTGGCCCGTCTCGTGAGATCGGATGGCACGGACACGGAGCATCCTGTACCTTCAATCGAGTTGACGTTGGACCTGTACTGTCTGCCAGACGTGTAATCCCGCTGCAAAGGACGCTCGAGTCTTCCGCACCCTTGTCCACGGTTCGAGGATT
>DOZU01000044.1 GCA_003517845.1 Clostridiales bacterium
TGATCGCCGCCAGCATGGGCAACTTCGCCTCGCGCACCAGGAGCAGGACGGCCTGCAACCGGCTCGCCCCGAGCGACAAGGCCTGCAGGCGCAACCCGGGAGATAACTGCTGGATGGCCGCGAGCGAGAGTCCGGCGACAATGGGCAGGGCGATCAGCACCTGGGCCAGGACCATGACCGCCGGCGTGTACATGATCCCCAGGAAGCCCAGAGGTCCGGCCCGCCAGAAGAACAGGGACACGGTCAGCCCCACGACCACGGGGGGAAGCCCCATGCCCGTGTTGACCAGGCCGATGATGAGGGCCTTCCCGGGAAAGCGGGCCAGCGCCAGGAACACGCCTGCCGGCATGCCCAGCAACACGGAGACCGCGGTGGCGGTCCCCGATACGCGGAGAGAAAGCCAGGCTATTTCGAGGATCTCGCGGTCGATCGCCAGGAGCAAGCGAAAGGCTTCCCGGAGAGAATCGACAATCAGCATGCCCCAGCCACCCCTCCCACCCGGGTAGACACGATGCATTCTGCCCCTACTGAAAAAGTAGACTCGCGGTCAGCGTCATGGCCCTGGTAGGGGCGCGGTTGCCCTCGCGGACGGCCACGGCCGCCGGCGCGGTCGCCGCCATGGACACGGTGGTTCTCGTGGTCCCTGTAGGGGCGGGTTCCGAACCCGCCCCTACCCCGAAAACGCGGCCTCCCGCCGTCCCGCCGTTTTCATGCCCCGTGGTGCCCCGTGGGGCATGATGGTCTAGTTGTTCTACTTGTGTACCAAGGGGAAGAACAGGGGCTGTCCGAAACGGTCCTTGCCGAATTCGGCGATGATCTGCTGTCCCTCGGCCGAGGTGATGAAGTCGGCGAAGGCCTTGGCGCCTTCGGCATTCTTCGCGCCCTGGACCTCGATGACCCCATAGGGATTGAGCAGGCCCGGATCCCCTTCCACCATGATCTCCAGTTCCAACCTATCCTTCTGGGCGAGATAGGTGCCGCGATCGGTCAGGGTGTAGGCTTGCTTCTCGCTGGCGATCCGGAGGGTGTCCCCCATGCCCTGCCCGGTGGACAGGTACCATTCGCCGGCCGGGGTGATCCCCGCAGCCTGCCATAGCGAGTTCTCCCGGACATGAGTTCCCGAGTTGTCGCCGCGGCTGGCGAACAGCGCCTGCCTCTCCGCCACGCGGGCCAACGCGGGGCCAGGCAGGGTCATGCCCCGAATGCCCGCCGGATCGCCGGGGGGCCCCACGATGACGAAGTCATTGTACATCACATCCAGCCGGCGGGCGCCATGCCCTGCCGCCATGAACTGATCCTCGAGCCGGCGGGCATGCACCAGCAGTACATCGGCCTCCCGCTGCTCGCCGAGCCGCAAGGCCTCCCCCGTGCCCACCGCTATGGTCTTCAGGGTGAAGGGATGGCGCTCCTCGAAAGCGGGGTTCAGCACGTCCAGCAAGCCGCTGTCGGCCGTGCTGGTGGTGGTGGCGAGGATGAGTTCCGTGCGTTCCACCTCACGACGCGGACAACCCCCCGCGGTCAGGGTTGCCAGGAGCAGTACCAGGATGACACCGAGCACGGGCATGACTTTCCGGAGCACCATTTCCGTCCTACCCTTCTTGCTCGAATCGGCCTTCCTTTCCGAACACGGGAGGCGCCGCCGTTTCCAGCGACACCCTGCCGGTCGCGCCCCATAGCCTGGCCTTCGAAGGCAGCGGTAGGGGCTTTGACTCGGAACGTCCCGGGGCTCACGCGTTGACGGCTCCGAAGATCATTCTACCGGGAGGATCTTCCCAAGTCAACGGCCGTTATGCTTCATATTACATATCGCTTGGCGCAGCCGAGCTGCTCACGCTCGGCGATGGCACTCGCGGCCAGTTGCCTTCGCGGGCTCTTGATCCCATCAACCCTGGCTGTTATCGTTGGGCACAGGAGAAGCCTTGAGCGCCGGCGAGACAGACGGGAGCGTGAGACGGGTGACGAACGCGGATGGCACGGCGAACCACCCTGCACCGGGACCGGAGTCGGAAAGGACCTTACTCAACTCCGACCAGGTAGAGCGGTACGCCCGGCACCTCGCGCTGCCCGAAGTGGGCCCGGCCGGCCAGCGGCGGCTGATCGATGCCCGGGTGCTGGTAGTGGGAGCCGGCGGCCTGGGCAGCCCCGCCGCCATCTACCTGGTGGCGGCGGGCGTGGGTACGATCGGCATCGTGGACGGCGACCGGGTGGAGCGATCCAACCTCCAAAGGCAGATCCTGCACCGGGACCGCGACGTGGGCCGGCCCAAGACCCGGTCGGCCCGCCAACACCTGGAGCAACTCAACCCCAATGTCACCGTCATCGAACACCCGGTTTACCTGAAGGCAGCCAATGCCCTGCCCATCCTCGACGACTATGAGCTGGTAGTCAACGGCTGCGACAACTTCCCTACCCGGTACCTCCTGAGTGATGCTTGCGTGATGCTGGGCAAGCCACTGGTGGACGCAGCCATCCTCCGCTTTGACGGTCAGGCGTCGGTGTTCCTGCCCGGCCGCGGCTGCTACCGCTGCCTGTTCCCCCAACCGCCGCCGCCCGGGGCCGTTCCCACCTGCGCGGAGGCGGGGGTGATCGGCGCGCTGGCGGGACATATGGGCACCCTGCAGGCGATGGAGGCCATCAAAGTATTGCTGGGGATCGGCCGACCGCTGGCATCGCGGCTCCTGCTGTACGACGGACTTGCTGGCGAGTACCGGGTGATCGACTGGCCGCGGGATCCGGGCTGTACGGTGTGCGGGGATTCTCCCACGCTCACCACGCTCATCGATTACGAGGCATTCTGCGGCGGGATGACCGTCCCCGGCGAGCCGGCGCTGGTCGTCTCGCCGCGGGAGTTGTCGCCCGAAGAAGTAGAGGACCGCCTCGGGCGGGGAGAGCTGGCGGTGGTCGACCTCCGCCAGCCCTGGGAACTGGCCGCCCTGGGGGCCATCCCCGGATCCCGGAACCTCCCGGCCGCGTCGGTCGAGGAACTCGCCAGCCAACTGGACCCGGGTCGCGACACGGTGCTCGTGTGCAGCCTGGGCCGGCTGTCGGCGGAGTTGGCGGCCCGCCTGCAACTGGCCGGATACCGCGGGGCATGCAACCTGCGAGGCGGCATCGTGGCCTGGCTCAACCATCGTTTCCCCGTCCAGCGGCCCGGACCATGACCCGGCGGCCGCACGGCTGCTCGGCGCGCGACTGACGGGTCAGGAGGGAAGGAGCGCGATGGCGGAGGTGGGCGAGATCCTGGTAGTGCGCTCGGTCGACAAGACCTACGCGCGACGCAAGGTGGTCGACGCGGTATCCTTCGAGGTCCGGGCCGGGGAAGTGATGGGCATCCTCGGTCCGAACGGAGCTGGCAAGACCACCATCATCCGGATGATCATGGGCATCACCGCGCCGGATTCCGGCGAAGTCGCCTACAACCTTCCGGACGGCCCGGCGAGAGGCATCCCCAAGTCCCAGGTGGGCTATGTGCCCGAGGAGCGCGGGCTGTACAAGGATACGCGGGTGATGGATACACTGGTATACCTTGCCGGCCTGAAGCGGGTGGACCCGGCCACGGCGAGGGCGCGCGCCCGGCTCTGGCTGGAACGGATGGACCTGCTCCGCTGGAGCGGGACTCGGCTCGATCGGCTGTCGAAGGGCATGGCCCAGAAGGTACAACTCATCGCCGCCCTGTTGCACGAACCCAAGCTCATCGTGGCGGATGAACCTTTCTCGGGGCTCGACCCCCTGAACCAGGACCTTTTCAAAGAGGAAGTCCGCCGGTTGGCCGCCCAGGGGGCGGCGGTACTGCTGTCCAGTCACCAGATGAACCTCGTGGAGGAGATCTGCGACCGGATACTCTTCCTGCACCGGGGCAACCGGGTGTTCTACGGGGATACCGACGAAGTCCGGGCCGGCTTCGGGGGGTTCAAGGCGGTGCTGCGCGGCTCAGGTCCGTTCACCGGGTTGAAACGCTCTCCGCTGGTGGCATCGGCCGAGGTCAGCAGGGGGAGCGCCGCATTCTTGCTGAAACCGGACGTGACTCCCGCCCAGTTCGCCGCCACCATCCCCGCGGACGCGGATGATCGAGGTGCTGCTGTCCTCGATCGAGCCGGGACACCTCCTAGACGGCAAGGTCCTCGGGCACGCCGGCCTGGCCGTGATTCAGGCCGCTATCTGGATCGGGGTGGGCCTCGCGGCGAATCACTTCCACTTCCGCCTGCCCCTCGGCCAGTTCATCGCCATCGGCTCGCTTCCGCTGGTCGGCTTCTTCGCTCTGCTCGGTTACCTGCTGTTCGCCTCACCGTTCGTGGCGTCCGGCGCCGTGATCCCCGACCTGGAAAGCGCAAGCAACGTTCAGGGCACGATCATGATGCTCCCCTTCGCCAGCATGATCTTCGTCCCGCCCGCGATAAGCAACCCGGACGGCCTGGTGGCCACCATCGGCACCTTGTTCCCTATCACCAGTCCTTTCGTGATCATGGTCCGCATGGGCATCACTACAATACCTGCGGCCGAGCTGGCGGCCGCAGCGATACTGCTCGTCTTGAGCCAGCTTGTAGTGGGAAGAGCGGCGGCCGGGTGTTCCGAGCCGGCATGCTGATGTACGGCAGACCGGCCGACTTGCAGGAGATATGGCGATGGATACGAACGCCCTGACCGCAACCTTTGGCCGGTCGCGGCGCCAACGGCGAGGAGGTAGTGCTCGATGAAGATGATGCGGGGGATGTTGCTGGCCCTGGTGCCCGCAACCGTTGCTGCCTTGTGGTTGTATCGGTGGGATGCGCTGGCGCTGATCGCGGTCAGCATGGCGACCGCGGTCGGGGCTGAGGCCTTGTGGCAACTGGCGTCAAAGACGCCCGTGCGCATCAAGGACCTGAGCGCCGCCGTCACCGGGCTCCTGTTCGGGCTGACCCTATCGCCGTCGCTGCCCCTTTATCTCGCCGCCGTGGGCGCCGCCCTGGCGATCATCGCGGGCAAGCTGCTGTGGGGTGGGTTCGGCAAGAATGTCTTCAATCCCGTGCTATTCGGGCGGTTGCTGCTGGTACTGCTGTTTCCCGGCACCATGGCCCCCTGGCTCACGCCGGTGGACATGACGGCCACCGCCACCCCCCTACAGGCTTTCCGGGCGGGCCAGACGGTCCCTCCCCTCTTCGACCTGTTCGCCGGGAACCGGGCCGGATGCATCGGTGAGACTTCGGCCATCGCCCTGTTGCTGGGATTCGGCTGGCTCGCCTATCACGCCTGGGCCAACTGGCGCATACCCGTGGCCATACTCGGGACGACGGCCATCATCGCCCTGACCGCCGGCCACGATCCCCTCTTCCATCTCTTCTCGGGCAGCCTGCTGTTGGGAGCATTGTTCATGGCCACCGATCCGGTCACTTCCCCCCGCTATCATGCGGGACGCTGGGTTTTCGGCGCAGGCATCGCCGTCATCATCATGGCCATGCGTTTCTGGAGCACCTTCCCCGAGGGCACCACCTTCGGCATCCTGGCCATGAACATGCTGGTCCCGCTGATCAACGTCCATACCCGGCCTGAGGGACTGAAGGCAGCGGGCAAACCGTGACCCCCCACCGCCAACAACTGGGACAATAATCCAGCGGCATCCCCCGGGGGATTCCGGGCGCGACGTCGAATAACACCCTCCACGAAGACGGGCGCGCGGCACGGCCGGGGGGAGGTGCGAGCAGGTGTTGCCACGAGTCAGGGTTACCATTCCGTTTGCCATCGTGGCAATCTTGTTGGCTACGGCCGTTCTCCCGCGGGCGGCCATCGCCCCGCCGGTCCCCCTGCCGCTCAGCAGCTTCCACATCGGCAGCCTCGATTACACGGTGGACGGCGCTCCGGCGGAGATGGAGGTCCCCGCTTTCATCCATCGCGGCCAAGCCTTCGCCACCTTGCCGGCCCTCGCCCATGCCCTGGGAGCGACGATACGGGAAGACCCTGCCGCTGCCCCGGATATCCTCATCCTGGGCCGGGGAGGCCGGGAGGTCCGGCTGCGGGCCGGCTCCCCCGGCTTGACCGCGAACGGTCAGGACCGGCCGATGGATGCGGCTCCCCTGATCTTGCCCTCAGGGACCTTGGCCGTCCCCATTCGGCCCATTGCCGAGGCGCTGGGTTTTGAAACCGGCTGGCACCCTGAGAACCGGGCGGTGCTGCTCGGCCCCGAGGGCAGGTTGCCGGAGATCGCCCAGCCGGTGGCAGTCCCGCCATCGCTGGTCGAATTCCCCCTGGAGGACTACCTGATCCTGTGGGATCTGCGGGCCCGCTTGCCCGCCACCCTCGAGGAATTGCGAGCCATGTCCCTGCGCGATGACGCCATCGGCTACCACGCCCGCGTCGCAGTCGCCGCCGCCGCCCGGTTGCGGGAAGACTGGCTTGAAGCGGCCCAGTATGCGAGGATAGCCCTGGAGTTGCTGGACGACCCCGGCCAGCGACTAGAACTGGCCCGGGCGCTGGAAGCCACGGGGGACTCGGAAGGGGCCATCGCCGAGTGGTCGCGGCTCCTGCCGCGAGATGAGGCCCGGGAGGCCGTCCGCAGGCTGGCGGAGCCACCCCGGGCGGGCGAGTTGTTCAACCGCCGCCGGCTGTTCCATGAGGCCCTGGCCGTCCTGGAAGGAGTCGAAGGCCCCTCGGCTGCCCTGCAACGCGCCCGCGCCCTTCAGGCCCTGCGGCGGCACGGGGAGGCGGTGCGCGAGTTCTCGGCTTTCCTGCGGCACTACCCCGCCGACACCCGGGCGCGGACGGAGTACGCCAGTTCCCTGGAACGCCTGGGTCGCTGGCGGGAAGCATTGGCGGTATATACCGGCCTGGGACGGGCAGGATCCTTCGGTCGGGGCAGGGCCCTGCAGGCTCTCGGCCGGACGGATGAGGCCATCAAGGCCTTCCGGGCGGCACCTGAAGCCGAAGCTCAATGGCGCGCCGCCCGGCTGCTGGAGCGGCTCGAGCGCTTCCCGGAAGCCCTGGCGGCCTACGAGAGCCTGGCTTTCGGCACGAGCCCGCTGGCCGATGATGCCGCGCTCCGCTGCCTGGTGCTGACGCAAAGGATGGGGCGAGGCGGGCGCCAGGCCGAGTACCGCCTTCGCCTTTCGCCCGGGCTGGCCTACCTGGCGGGGGTCGAGGTCGCCCGCCCGACGGCGCCCGGCGAGGACGATGCCCCGAATGGAGTGGTCGTGTCCGCCGCCGCGTTGCTTGACTTCCTTGGTCCTGAGGCGGGCCGGGAGTGGGCCCAGGCGGAAATGGATATACTGCTGGCCCGAGGCGCGCCCGAGGAGCGGCTCCAGGCCGCCAGGTGGTTGAAACAAGGCGCCGACTACCACCGGGCCTTGCGGGCGGCGGTGGCGCTCGCCCCCCATCTGCCCGCCGACCGCCTGCTGCGCCTGCGATATCCTCTGGCTTACTGGGACCTCGTGCGGGGCGCGGCCGAACGGTTCGAGCTTGACCCCTTGCTCATCCTCGCCATCATGCGCACGGAGAGTCACTTCCGCGCCGATGCGATCTCGGTGGCCGATGCCCGGGG
>DOZU01000047.1 GCA_003517845.1 Clostridiales bacterium
TGACTCGCGATCCACCGCGGCACGAGTTCCCTGCTGGCTCCGCAACAAGTTCCAGAAGTAGATGCCGATGACGGCGGCGAAGACGAACTGAAGGAGGTATAGCAAGTTGCCTAACTGCATCGGATGCCCACCCCCGGCTTCTTAGGCTGTCACCGCCGGGGGTGGGTCTATGCTCAAGCCGTTTCCTCGCGCTTGGGGGCCTTGCGTTCGGCTTTGCGGTCAACGGTGACCAAAAGCGGGTCTTCCCGGTTCAGGACCGTCTCCCGGGTCACGAGACACCGGGCCACGTCGGTGCGCGATGGGAGGTCATACATCACGTTGAGCATGATGTCCTCCATGATGGCCCTCAGACCGCGAGCGCCTGTGTTGCGTCGCATGGCCTCCTTGGCGATGGCATCCAGCGCTTCCGGGGTGAATTCCAGGGCAGTTCCGTCCAGCTCGAAGAACTTCTGATACTGCCGCACGAGGGCGTTCTTGGGTTCAGTCATGATCCGGACCAGGTCTTGTTCGCTCAGGGCATCCAAGGTGACGATGACCGGCAGCCTGCCGACGAATTCGGGGATCATCCCGAAACGCAGCAAGTCTTCGGGCATGATCTGGGATAGGACTTCTCCGACGCGTTGCTGCGCATCCCTGGTCCGGAGTTCGGCACCGAAGCCCATGCCTCGCTTGCCCACGCGGTTGAGGATGATCTTGTCGATGCCCTCAAAGGCTCCTCCACACAGGAACAGGATGTTCGTCGTGTCAATCTGGATGAACTCCTGGTGCGGGTGTTTCCGGCCTCCCTGCGGCGGCACGCTGGCCACCGTGCCTTCGAGGATCTTTAGCAGCGCTTGCTGTACCCCTTCCCCGGACACGTCCCGGGTGATGGAGGGATTCTCGGCTTTGCGGGCGATCTTGTCGACCTCGTCGATGTAGACGATCCCGCGCTCCGCCTTCTCGATGTCGTACTCGGCCGCCTGAATCAGCTTGAGGAGGATGTTCTCGACATCTTCCCCCACGTAACCCGCTTCCGTCAGCGAAGTCGCATCGGCGATGGCAAAGGGGACGCTCAAGATGCGGGCGAGCGTCTGCGCCAGCAGCGTCTTTCCCGAGCCGGTCGGTCCGAGCATGACGATGTTGGATTTGTGGAACTCGACCTCATCAACCTTGCCGGCGTGATTGACCCGCTTATAGTGATTGTAAACCGCTACGGAGAGGATTCGCTTGGCCTTCTCCTGCCCGATCACATATTGATCGAGGATCGCTTTGATCTCCCGCGGTTTGGGCAGGTCCTTGAGGTCGAGGTCCCCCTCTTCCGTCAACTCGTCTTCGATTATCTCGTTGCACAGCTCAACGCACTCGTCGCAGATGTAAACGCCGGGGCCGGCCACCAATCGCTTGACCTGCTCCTGCAACTTACCACAGAACGAGCACTTCAGTTGGCTTTTTTCTTCTCCGAACTTCAACGGCTTCTCACCCCGCTCGGCTCGGGACCCCTCACTTCTTCGCCGGGCGAACGGTCAGGATAGCATCCAAGATGCCATAGTCGCGCGCCTCGTCCGGCGACATATAGAAGTTCCGGTCGGTGTCCCGGGCGATTCTCTCCAGCGGCTGACCGGTATGTTGCGCCAGGATGCTGTTCAGCAATTCCCGCATCCGCACGATCTCACGGGCTTCGATCTCGATTTCCGCCGCCTGCCCCCTGGCTCCGCCTTCCGGCTGGTGGATCATGACCCGGGTGTGCGGCAGGGTGAATCGCTTGCCCTTGGCGCCTCCCGCCAGGATAATTGCCGCCGCGCTGGCGGCCAGCCCCACGCATATGGTCTGAACCTGCGGGCGCACGTACTGCATGGTATCGTATATTGCCAGACCTGAGTGAATGTAGCCCCCAGGAGAGTTGATATACAGCATGATGTCCTTCTCCGGATCTTCGCTTTCGAGGTACAGGAGCTGAGCTACCACTAGATTGGCGACGGTATCGTCAATGCCCGTCCCCAGAAAGATGATGCGCTCCTTCAGTAGCCGGGAGTAGATGTCGAAAGCCCGCTCGCCTCTCCCGGACTGCTCGACAAC
This sequence comes from Clostridiales bacterium, assembly GCA_003517845.1. Classification (GTDB taxonomy): domain Bacteria; phylum Bacillota; class Sulfobacillia; order UBA995; family UBA995; genus UBA995. Next base: position 2,056 of record DOZU01000047.1, read on the forward strand.
CATGGGAACCAGGTAACCGTTGCTCACGTTCCCGCCTCCTCGACGGTCGGCCCACCGATCGTGTTGGCACGTAAGAGGAAGTCAACTGCCTTGTCCCGGTTCAGCGTTCGCGCTATAGAGTCGGATGGCACCGCCTTCCGGGCCGCCTCGACCCCGACTCCGAGCGATTTGGCCAGCGCTTGATATGCGGACTCCTGTTCTTCCCGGGTCGCGGCGAGGTCCTCGGCCGCAGCCACCGCATCCAGCACCAGGTCGCACATCACCTCGCGCCTGGCCCGTTCCCGCATATCGGACTCGAGGCGCTCGCGGTCCGCGCCCAGCACCCGCAGGTACTCTGCGAGATCCATGCGAAACCGGCGCAGATCCTCCATCAGCTTGGCCTGCAAATCGGCATATCGCCGGTTGATCATGGATTCCGGCAGGTCCGCGGACGACCCGGCAACCACCTGGTTGACGATCGACATTCGCGCCCGGGAGATCGCTTCCTCCCGGGCGGCCACGCTGAGCTTATTCTTGACCGTTTCCGTCAATTCCTCCAGCGTGGCGACATTGGCCGCGGTGCGAGCGAACTCAGCATCGAGCGGAGGGAGGATCTTCTCCTTGACCGCCTTCACCTGAACGCGTACCCGGACTTCCTGCGACGGCTCGCTTTCGGTTGCCGGCAAGGAGACCATGAACTCCCGCACGTCGCCCACCTTGGCCCCCACCAGTGCTTCCTTCATGGCCTGCGGCAGCTCGGGGGAGTTGACGTCTACCAGTCGTAGTTTCTCCTCCGCACGATCGAGGTCGCCCGCGGCCGGCACCACGCGCTGGGCGACCAGGGCCAGCAACCCGGACCGCACTGCTTCCTGCTCTCGATCCTCGAGATGGCCATGAAGGTCGCGCCAGTCCTCGATCTCTCGTTCCACCATAGCCGGGGTTATCTCGGTCGCCGCGATCTCGATACCCAGACCCCGGTAGGTCCCCAGTCTGAACTCCGGACGGACATCGACCGTCGCGGCGAAACGCAGGCCCTGGCCATCCTCGAAGTCAAGGACCTCGACGTCGGGCAATCCGACCGGTTCGACCTGGGCTTGCTCGACCGCTCGATTGTACGCGTCCGGCAAAAGCCGATCGAGGGTCTCTTCGCGCAAAGCGGCGCGACCCACGTGGCGTTCGACCAGCGTGAGCGGTGCCTTCCCCTTGCGGAAGCCGGGAATGACGGTCCTCCCCACCACGTGTTTCACCGCGGCCTGCCAGGCTCGCTCCACTTCCTCGACGCCGACGTCCACTTCCAGCTTGACGCGGCTGCGCTCCATCCGTTCCACGGCAACTCGCACCATCTCGACCTCGCTCGCCGAGCATGAGATTCCAACCGCCAAGGAGAACGGACCACCGGGGCAGCCCCACGGGGGGGCGCCCCGGCTGCTTGGTCATAGCTGGTGCGGGCGGGGAGATTCGAACTCCCACGGGAATCGCCCACTAGATCCTAAGTCTAGCGCGTCTGCCATTCCGCCACGCCCGCGACATTAATGCTTCACCGTACCGCCCCGGCGCTTCCTCGACCCACCAGGAGCGACCGACAATGGGACTGCCGCCGGCAACGGCCGGCCCATGCGATCCGGCACGCCCCAGACGGCCGTCCGCGCTATCAAGATACCATCGGCGATGGAGCGTGTCAAACGCGCTGCCTTCCCGTACACGGCAGGGATGTCGTGGCGAGGAACAGAAGTCGGCACCAATCGCTGGAAGGTGGGAATGCTATGGAACGGCTGGATACAGGCCGGGACGTACACCGCAGGTGGGGCGAGATCCTGGTCATTGCCGGGACGCTGGGCATCGCCGGCAACTTCCTGTTACGGGCATGGCCCCTGGGTCTGGGGTTGGCCATCTGGATCACCCTGATCCTGGCCGGGCTCGCCTTCGCCAGCCATCGGGCCGGAATCGGCGTGGCCGAAGGAGCCTTGCCCGCCGCCGCCGCCCTGTTCTTCGGGGCCGCGCTGGCCTGGCGGGACGCCTCCGGCCTGCATGCCATCAACATCCTCATGCTCCTGGTCACACTGGGGCTGACGGCAGCGAGGCTGCGGCAGACAGGCCTCGGCCGGGCGGGAATCGCCGACTTCACGGGCGATCTCCTGCGGGTCGGGCTGGGCGCCGCCTTCGGCGCGCCCATGCTGCTCAAAGAGAGCCAGTGGTCGGCACAGACCTGGGCGGCCCGGAAAGGACCGATCTTGGCCGTGCTACGGGGACTGGCCCTGGCCATCCCCCTCTGCCTCCTCTTCGGCGGGCTGCTGGCGGCTGCGGACCCCGTGTTTCGAGCGTTGGTCGTCGGGTGGCTGCCCGTGGGCGCCACGTGGAGGGTCGGCGTCTCGCACTTGGTGGTAGCAGTACTCCTGGCCTGGATTGCCGCCGGAGCCTTCCGGGAGGCATTGGCCGGCCGGCCCTGGGCGCTGCCTGAAGCGGCTGCGGCCCAGCTGCCCTCCATCGGCCGCGTTGAACTCAGCGTCGTGCTTGGGCTGCTAAACGTGCTGTTCTTGACTTTCGTCGCCGTCCAGTTCCGGTACTTATTCGGCGGCGGGTCTTTGCTCGGCGTCGTTCCCGGGGTCCTGACCCATGCGCAGTATGCGCGCCGTGGCTTCTTCGAGTTGGTGTTCGTGGCGGCGCTGGTGATTGCGGTGTTGCTCGCTGCGCACTGGTCCTTGCCGCGCGGCGACTTGGCGGCGGAGCGGCCCTATCGCCTGCTGGCCGCCGTCATGGTCGCGCTGGTGGGAGTGATCATGGCGTCGGCGGTCTATCGGATGTGGCTGTATGTGGACCACTTCGGATTGACCGGGCTCCGCCTGTACGCCACGGCTTTCATGGCCTGGCTTGCGGTAGTCCTGGCCTGGTTCTGCGCCACCGTGCTCCGGAGACGCCGGGAACGTTTTGCCGCCGGGGCACTGGCGGCGGGATTGGCGATGGTAATCCTGCTGAACGTCGTCAACCCCGACGCCCTGGTGGCGAGGGTCAACATCGGACGTATGGCTGACGGCCGCCCGGTAGACGTCTGGCACCTGGGCCGTCTCAGCGCTGACGCCGCTCCCACCCTGCTGGCTTCGATAGAACTCCTGCCTCCGCAGGATGGCGCGATTCTGGCATCGCGACTGCTGTCCCGCTGGGTCTACGTGCCGGCGGCGGATTGGCGCACGGGGAACGTCGGACGGGCACGGGCGCGTTCGGCTTTATCGGAGGAGCAGGAGATGCTGGAGCGCCTGGCCCGGACCGGGACGCGCTAACAGCCATCGGGGCCATGAGCGGCGACGGGAGGGCGCCGCGTTCGCTCTCGGCTCACGGCTCGAGACGAATGACCTTTCCCGGATGCCCAAAGCTCGACCGGCAGTGTCGGATACGAATCTGCTGCTCGGCCATGCTGACGAACACCGGCGGGTAGTGCACTGACCTGGCTTCCGGCCAGTACACAGCCATCACGCCAGGTTGC
>DOZU01000048.1:0-2773 GCA_003517845.1 Clostridiales bacterium
CCTCGCCTTCGCTTCCGGGCTCAAGCAGGCGGGGCTGGTGTGCCGGTGGCCATCATACACCAGGCGGTCGTACACCTCGTCCGAAATCAGGTAGATATCTCGAGCCAGGACGAATTCGGCCAGAGCCTCGACTTCCTCCCGCCGGTAGACCGCCCCCGAGGGATTGCCGGGGCTGTTCAAGATCAGGAGGCGCGTCCGCCGGGTGACCCGCTGTTCTAGAGCGTCCCTGGTCACGCGGAACCCGTGCGTCTCGTCCGTCTGGACGATGACGGGCGTGGCCCCGGCGAGCTTGACCTGCTCCGGATAGGTTACCCAGTAGGGGGCGGGGATCAAGACCTCGTCGCCGGGATTGCACAGGGCCAGCACCGCATTGTATAGCGAGTGTTTCGCGCCGCCCGACACCACGATCTCATCGGGACGATAGTCCAGCGCCAGTTCCCGGTGCAGGCGGGCGCAGATCGCCTCCCGCAGTTCCAGCGTGCCGGCAGCGGGCGTGTACCGGGTGAATCCTCCGCGTATCGCCGCAATAGCCGCATCGCAAACGTGTCCGGGCGTGTCGAAGTCCGGCTCGCCGACCCCAAAGTTGACGACATCCACGCCTTGGGCCTGAAGTTCCTTGGCCCGGGCGTCCACGGCGAGCGTGGGCGATGGGCTGATGCCCTTCACCCGATCTGATAGTTGCATGCCGGCACCTCCTGACTAGCTGACGATCCCAGGCAATACCTACGGCCAGCTTCGGCCAACGCAATGGGCAGGTCAACCTCGGCTTGCGCCTGCTCCAGGCTGACCCGCCGGTCGGCGGCGGCCGGGAGATGGGTGAGGAGGAGTCTGCCGACACCGGCCAGGCCGGCGGCCATCGCCGCCTGCCTGGCGGTTAGATGGCCGGTTGCTGCGGCGGCGGCTTCCTGCCCATCCTGGAACGTTGCCTCACACAGGAAGAGGTCTGCACTTTGCGCCGCCGCCCCGAGGCCTTCCCCCCAACGGCAATCGCCCGAGTAGGCAAGCTTGCCGGCAGCGCCTTCCAGCACCATCCCCAGGGTAGGCGAGGTATGGCTGGCAGCCAGGAAGCGGACGCGGATTCCCCCGACGTCTACAGTTTCTCCTGGCGTCACGGCTACATGCCGCGTGGCTTCGCGGTAGGCCAACAGCCCGGCCAGCTCGGGCGGTTCAGGGGGAGAGAAGATGGGCAGCGGCTCAGACCGCAAGCCCTCCCGCCGCGAAGCATCCAGGGCGTAACGGAGCACATACAGGTCCGAACAGTGGTCGAAATGGAAATGGCTCACCAGCACCGCCGTGAGTTCCTCGCCAGGACATATGGCCAACAGGCGTTCGAGGACCCCGGATCCGCCGTCCACCAGGATGCGCGTCCTGCCCTCGCTCACCAGGTAACCAGGACAGGCCAGCCCCGGGGCGGGAAAGGGCGCAGTGTGGCCGATGACCAGCAGTTCCACCCGACTCACCTCGCGGTTGGGCTTGAAAGGATGGTCTCCCTACCGCGCCCCCGGTATGCGCACCATCACGCCTTCTTGACGAGACTGTCGGGCATCCCGCACTTGCTGCACTTCTTGGGCTTGCAGCGCGTGTCCTGCTCGTACCCGCATGCCGAGCACTTGAAGATAGCCAATTCCCGACACCTCCTCTCACAGGTTAGCACCGGGCCGCCCTCCGGGTCAAGCTTCCCCGGCAGGAACAGCCGGGGCCATCGCCGAACGGCTTGTCATTGAGAAAACGCGGCCCCGGTGATGGGCGCGGTCGTGGTCGTCCTTGGACACGGTCATGGTCGCGATCGCGTTCGCGGCCCTGTCGGGGCGGGTTCGGAACCCGGCCCTGACCTCCGAAAAGGTGGTCACCGCCGTCAGGAGCGATGCGTATGCAACAGCGGCTGGCCCCGAGCACGGGCCGGTATTTCGTCCAGGCCGTGGGCAAGGCTTTCCGCCTGCTGGAAGTGCTTCACGCCCACCCCGAAGGACTGCGGTTGCGCGAGGCGAGCGGCAGGGCTGGGCTCGAGGACAGCACAGCCTTGCGCCTCCTCGCCACCATGGAACAGCTTGGTTATGTCCGCCGGCACGGGGGGGCAAAAACCTACTACCTGGGCCCCAGAGTATACGAGTTGGCGGGAGGGCCGGCGTTGGTCGCCAGTCTACCGCGGCTAGCCCGGCCGCACCTCGAACAACTACAGCGCCTGACCGGCGAGGATGTCCATCTGGCTACGCTCGACGTCGGCGAGGCCCTGTGCATAGAGACCCTCAAGTCCTCCCACATCCTGGCGGCCTCTTTCAGCACCGGCTTCCGCATTCCCGTTCATGCCTCAGCCGTGGGCAAGGCCATCCTGGCCTTCCTCGATGACCCGGTACGAGACGCCTTGCTTCGGCGGCTCTCACTCGATACCTACACCGCGCGCACCTTGTGGACCCAAGAAGCGCTGCTGGCCGACCTCCGGTTGACCCGCGAACGGGGATATTCGCTTGACGAGGGGGAGTTCAGTCCAGGGGTGAGTTGCATCGGTGCCCCGGTTTTCAACCTGGAGGGGCGAGTGGTCGCCTCGGTGAGCATCACCGCACCCTCGCAGCGCCGGCCGGCATCCACCCTCAAGGAGTTGGCCGGGGCGATTCAGGCGACGGCGGCCGGAGTGTCGGAAGCCGTCCGCGCTGCCGGCAGGGCCGAATCCGCCGCCGGGAGGAACGGCGGACTTGCCGTCGAATAGCTAGTTGCACAAGATGTAATTCGACTTGTGCAGGTCGCAACTCGGAGGGGGTGAGGCGGCGGGAGGGAG
>DOZU01000048.1:3164-5280 GCA_003517845.1 Clostridiales bacterium
AATTGTGGGCGGGCTAATCGGGATGTTCCTGGCCCCGGCGGCGTTTCCGCTGGGCATCGCGGATGTCGGCCTCAACACGGTCATACCTGCTTTCCTGGTAAGCATAATCATCCTGAACAACCGTTACTGGAAGATCGGCATCCCGGTGGCGATCGCGCTTGGCCTGTTCGGCACCATCTTCCCGTTCTACTACCCCGGTGCCGCCCTCGGGTTTGACCGTCCCCCCGAGCCGCTTTACACGATCCTGACCGCAGTGTACTGGGTCCCTTCGCTGATCATCATGGCCAGCCCCATCGGCCTGCGGCTGATCCCCAAGTGGTCGGTGTCCTCGGACCGGCGGCAGAAGTACGTGGCGATCTTCCTGGCCATCCTGGCGGCGATGTGGCTCTGGTGGATCCCGTGGACCAAGCCTTACTGGTACCTGTTCAGCTATGCGGCGGCGATGGGTGTGGCCACTACCATCAGCTATCTCTGGTGGATTCCCGCACTATCGCTGGTCATCACCGCCATCACCATTCCCCTGCTGGAAGCGCTCAGCCGCAGCGGCCTCCCCAAGGTTCGCGACGCCGTGTGGTAATCGGCTCAGCTGGTGACCATACGGGCGGGACTCGGCCCTCCGCCGGGCTCCCGCCCGTTTCGCTGGGAGGAATGACATGAGTCAGCCTTCGGTCCGCTTGCAGGATGTCAGCTTCACTTACGATCCCGACGTGGCCGCCATCCGCGATCTGTCGCTCGAGCTGTATCCCGGCGACATCCTCGCCGTGTTCGGCGCCAATGGGGCCGGCAAGTCTACCCTGTGCTACCTCCTGTCAGGGATCATCCCCAACATCTGGGGCGGCACCCGGATCGGAGAAGTCGAGGTGTTCGGCGAAGATCCGTGGGGGCATCCCCTCCACCACTCCGCCCGCAACCGGTCCATCGTGCTGCAAGATCCGGAGACGCAGCTGTTCATGCCCAATCTCCAACTGGAGTTGGCATTCGCGCCGGCGAACTTCGGAGTGCCGCGGGAGGAGATCCTCGTCCGCCTGGCCTGGGCGCTCAAGACGGTGGGCCTCGAGGGACTGGAAAGCCGCAACCCCAAGGCGCTGTCCGGCGGGCAGAAGCAAAGGGCAGCGCTGGCCAGCGCCCTGACCATGCTCCCCGGCCTCTTGATCCTGGATGAACCGACGTCGCAACTGGACCCCCTGGGATCGGAGAGCGTACTTGAGGCACTGCGGGCGGTAGTCACCCAGAGAGACCTGACCACCGTGATCACCACCCACAAGGTCGGCGAGGTCGAGGGGTTGGCTAACCGGGCGCTCGTGCTCGATCAGGGCCGGGCGGTCCTGTATGGCGAACTCGATCATGTGCTCGACCAGGTTGAACGGCTCGAACAGGCCGGGGTGCAGCCTCCCGCCTTGCGCCGCTTCTTCCACCTCGTGGCGCCGGGCCGCACCGACCTCGCGGTCACCCCGGAAGGGGCGGCCGAAGAGGTGCGGAAGATGGTCGGCGAGGGCCGCCTCCGCGTGCACGCGCAGCCCGTCGGGCCGGCCCAAGCGACTTCTACGGCGGACCTTCCTCCCGTGTTGCAGATCGAGGGACTGAGCTTCTCATACCCCGGTAATCCGCCGGTGCTGGCAGTCCGCGAGGTCGACCTGACCATCCGGGAACGCGAGTTTGTCGCCATCCTGGGGCAGAACGGATCGGGCAAGACCACGCTGGTCAAGTGCATGGTGGGACTGAACCGACCGCCGCGGGGGCGCATCCGGTTCCGGGGAGAGTCGATCACCGGGATGTCGGTGGGCCAGGTGGCGACGCGCATCGGTCTCGTGCTGCAGAATCCCGATTACCAGTTATTCTCGGTGTCGGCGCGGGCGGAAGTGGCCTTCGGCCTGGAGAACCTGGGACGCCGGCCGGAGGAGATCGAGGGGCAAGCCGAGGCAGCCCTCATGCGACTGGGACTGCAGGAACACCGTGACACCTTCCCCTTTCGCCTCAGCTTCGGCGATCGGCGCAAGCTGGCGGTGGCCGCCACGGTGGCCATGGGCCCGGAAGTGCTGATCCTCGACGAACCCACCACCGCCCAGGACTATCGCGGCCGTTACCAGTTGGCCGACCTGGCCCGGGAACTGCGCGA
>DOZU01000156.1:0-5294 GCA_003517845.1 Clostridiales bacterium
AGCAACAGGGCCGGATGGTTCACCAGGGCCCGGGCGATGGCGACGCGCTGCATCTCGCCGCCGCTCAACTGCCGGGGCAGATGCCGGCGGCGATGGGCCAGTCCCACCCGGTCGATGAGTTCATCGGTGCGGTCCGCGGCCTGCGCTCCGAACATCCTGGGCAACTGGACATTCTCGCGCACGGTGAGCGTGGGGATCAGGTGAAATTGCTGAAAGACGAACCCCACTTCCCGGCGGCGAATTCCCACCAGTTCCCGCTCGGGAAGCCCGGCGACTTCCCGGCCGTTCAGGCGGTAGCTGCCGGAGCTTGGCCGGTCGAGACAGCCCAGCAGGTTCAGCAGCGTGGTCTTGCCCGACCCGGAGGCGCCGACGACGGCGATGAACTGCCCCCGGGTCACGCTGAGGTCGGCTCGCCACAACGCGCGGACGGACTCGCTGCCCCGCCGGTATACCTTGGACAGACCTTGAGCCTGGACGATCAGGTCATCACTCACTGCGGATGGCCTCCATGGGGCTGATCCGCGCGGCCCGCCATGCGGGAGGCAACCCGGCAGCCAACCCCAGGGCGACGGCGGCGCCCAGGCTCGTCAGGGCTGCCGGCAAGCTGAAGGCCAGGATATCGCCGCCGGGCGCAAAGGGGACTACCCGCCGGACAGCGGCCTCAATGGCGCCGGCGACCGCCAGCGGCAGCGCCACCCCCAACAGTCCGCCCGCCAGTCCAAGCAATATGCTCTCCGTCCAAACCAGCATGAGGATATCGCCCGCCCCCGCCCCCACTGCCTTCATCATGCCGATCTCCCGCGTGCGTTCGAAAATGGCCGTCATGATGGCGTTCAAGATGCCGATTGCCCCGACCAGGATGGTGACGATGGTGATGGAGCGGACCATGGCCTGGGCAGCGCCCATCAGGGTACGGGCGGTGCCCAACACCTGGGTCATGGTGATGGCCTGCACGTCCGGTATCGCTTCCACCTGTCGCGCCACTTCGCCGACTGCCCGGAGGTCATCCAATTGAATGGCCACGGCCGTCAGTCGGCCGGCGGCTCCGAACAACTCCTGGGCGGTCCCCAGCGGCAAGTAGATGAACTGGTCGTCCTGAGAACCCGTCGGTTCGAGGATGCCGGTCACGGTAAACGACCGGCCGCCCAGGGCCAGGGGATCGCCAATCTTCAGTCCCAGCTTGGCCGCCTTGTCCGCCGGCAGGATGACGGAGAGGGGATCGGGAAAGAGCCGGCCGCGGATGACCCACCATGGTTTGAGGGCCAGCCCGACTTCGTCCATCCCCATGACGATCACAGGCCGATCGCCCTCGATCGACTGGTTCATGAACAGGCCGCCGGCCAGGCCGACCCCGGGCAGGTCGCGGATCCGGCCGAGGTGCGCCTCATCAAGATACCGGCCCCCGACCCCTCCATGGATGATCAGCGCCGCGGCCTCGTAAGGGCACCCTTTGGCCACCGCCAGCAACTGGGCCCCGGTATTGGCCAAAGCTCGCCGCAGCCCCTGGTCGAGGCCCCGGTCCAGGGAGAATGAGGTGAAGAGCATGGCAATGCCGAGAGCAACGCCCACTGCGGTCAGGATCGAGCGTACCGGGCGACGGATCAGGTTCTTGAGGGCCAGGAGGACCATGAGTTCCCCCTCCTCCCGGGCCGCACCAGCCCGCCTTGCGTCCCGGGAGGAATTCGACCGGCTCCCCGGCAAACCCTTCGGCGCCGCTCATACCTCGGCTAGTCGTGCCGCAAAGCCTCCACGGGCTCGAGCAGGCTCGCCTGGCGAGCAGGATATACCCCGAAAAACAGCCCGACGGCCACCGCGAACCCGAAAGCGATCAGGATCACGGCCGGCGATAGCACGGCCCTCCATCCCGCCAGGCTGGAGACCAGGACTGACAGGAGCCATCCGAGGCCGATACCGATCACGCCGCCGCTGAGACTCAGCAGGACGGCCTCCAGGAGGAACTGCGTACGGATGTCCCGGCGGCGGGCGCCGAGCGCCTTGCGGATGCCGATTTCCCGAGTGCGTTCGCTGACCGAGACCAGCATGATGTTCATGATGCCAATCCCGCCTACCAGCAGCGATATTCCCGCTATCGCTCCCAGGAGCAGGCTAAGGGTCTGGGTGACCTCCCCCATCGTCGCCAAGAGTTCGTCCTGGCTCGTGATGTTGACGGCCTCCGGCCGGGGAAAGCGCCTTTCATATATCGCGGTCAGGTGGGTGACCGCCGAGCGCGCATCGTCCGCGCTCCTGGCGCGAGCATAGATCACGTCGATCCGGTCAGTGCCCTGAAGGCGTTGTCCGGCGAGGATGGGTATGTAGACGACGTCGTCCTGATCTTGCCCCATAGCGGCACCCCGGGAGTCGGTCACGCCCACGACCGTGAACGGCTGGCCCCGGATAGAGATGGTTTCCCCCAGGGGATTGACGGTCCCGAACACCTCGCTCGCCACGGTAGGACCGAGTACGGCTACCCGGGTCCGCCGGCTGGACTCGTCGGAGTTCAGGAAGCGGCCTGACGCGACGGTGATCTCCCTTATTCGGGCGTAGTCGGCCGTCACGGCCTCGATCTGCGTATCGTGGGAGGCACCGCGGTGTTCGACGGGGGACGGGAAGCTCATGGCGGGGGCGGCCGCCTCGACGGTGGGCACGCGGTCCACGATCTCCTCCGCCTCGGCCAGGGTGAAGACGCCACCAGCCCGCGGGTTCGGCCGCACGAAGATCACGTGCGCCCCCATGGCTTGAATCTGATCGGTGATGGTCGCGCCCGCACCTTGCCCGACCGATACCAGCGCGGTCACCGCGGCCACGCCGATGATCATCCCTAGCGCGGTGAGCAGCGAGCGGAGCTTGTTGGCGCGCAAACTGCGCCAGGCGACCCGGACGAACTCCAGGAGCTTCACTGGTCCTCACCTCGCCGCGCAGTGCGTTCATCGGCCACGATCCGGCCATCGCGGAGGCGCACTACCCGCTCGGCATAGCGGGCCAGCGCCTCCTCATGGGTCACCACTACGACGGTGATCCCCTGCCGCCAGGATTCCTCGAACAGACCGATCACCTCCCGGCCCGTCACCGTATCCAGATTGCCGGTGGGTTCGTCGGCGAAGATCACCGATGGTTCGCCCACCAGGCTCCGGGCGATGGCCACGCGCTGCTGCTCGCCTCCCGACAGTTCGGAAGGCAGATGGTGAAGGCGATCGGCTAACCCCACCCGGGCCAGGGCCCGCTCGGCCCGCCGTCGCCGTTCGCGTCCTGGTACGCCGCGGTAAACCAGCGGCACCTCGACGTTCTCCATGGCGTCCAGGCGGGGCAACAGGTTGTAGCTCTGGAACACGAACCCCATCCGACAGTTGCGGAAATCGGCCAGGGAATCATCGCCCTTGGTGGTCAGATCCTCGCCCTCCAGGAGATAGCTGCCGCTACTTGGGCGATCGAGGCACCCCAGGATGTGCATCAGCGTGGACTTTCCCGAGCCGGACGGCCCCATGATCGCCAGGAACTGGCCGCGGGGTATGGTCAGGTCGACCTCGCGCAAGGCGGCCACGGTGACCCGGCGACCCATCGCATAGAGCTTGGTCACGCCCTCCATTTTGAACACCATCAGTCCTCCTAACGGCCGGAAGGTTGGCTGGGTGTCTGTCGCTGGCGCATCCCCGGCAGCATCGGCATCGACCGCGGCAGCTGATCCGTGCCCGCCGCATCCCCCAGCGCAACCCGATCGCCTTCCTCGAGTCCACCGAGCACCTCGACCAGCCGGGTACCGGCGATCCCGACCTCGATCAGGCGGGGCATGACCTGGCCGTCGACGAGCACTCGCACCGTGCCGGTGTTTCCCCGCACCTGTACCGCCTCCGCCGGGACCACCAGCACCCCTTCCCGCCGTTCAATGGTTATCATCGCCTCGGCGGTCATACCGCTCCGCAACTGCGCTTCCGGGTTGGGTACGCGGATGGTTACCGCGAAAGTGGTCACGCCGTCGCCGGCGTCGCCCTCCAGAGCTACGCGGATGACCTCTCCATCGTAGACGGCATCCCCGGCGGCCTCGACCGTGACTTGGACGGGCATGCCCGGACGCACCCCGGCGATGTCCAGCTCGTCAACGTCGATCGCCAGTTCCATGACGCTGAGGTCGCTGACCACGGCCAGTTCATCGCCAACTCGGACGGTTTCCCCGGGCGTCGCGGTCACGCGCACCACCGTCCCCGCAACCGGGCTGATCACCCGTAAGGCGGCCCGGTCTCCGGTCGCCTTCCGCAGTCGGGATCTCGCGACCTCCACCGCCAGTTCCCGTGACTGCCGCGCTTCCTGCAACAGCGTCTCGCTGAAGCCGATCAGTCGCGCACCGGAAGCTACCACGCTGCCTTCCCGCACGTACACCTGTTCAACCCGGCCATCGGTCGTCGCCGTCACTCGGACCGACTCCGGCGCCAGCCCGACCCCCGAACGTTGGATCGTGCCGCCCGCGGTATGAATCCAGGCATCGCCGGTCATGCCGGCCCGCAGGAGTTGCCCGCCGCCCACATCCACCCACACCGGAGTCACCCAGGTCCGCCCATCGGCCGACGCTACCTGGTTGTCCGCCACCTCCCGGACCCGGCCTTCGAACGCCCCGCTGAACTCGGCAAATCGCAGTTCCACCCGATCGCCCGCCGAGATCTTGACGGCTTCCGCGGGAGTGACGTGGACCTCGAATACTGACCCCTGGGGCTCGACGACCGCGAGCACTTGCCCTTCCCGAACCGATTCGCCGGGGACAGCCGTCACTTCCCGTACCCGGCCTTCGATCGGCGAGGTCAGAAACGGCGAACCCCCGGCCATGTCCCCAAGGAAATCGCTGAGTTCGCGTTGGGCCCGGACCAGATCGAGCTGTGCCTGGCGCTCGGCGATTTCCAGGTCGTCGTTGACCAACTCGAGCAAGACGTCGGCCTCGGCGACCTGCATTCCCTCCTCGCCGAGGATCCTGTCCACCTTTCCGCCCACTTCCGACCGCACCACCCGGCGCTCCCCGGGCATGAGCGTCCCCGAGCCGGTCACCGTCAGCTCGACGGTGCCCCGGCGCACCGGGAGGACGACGAGGTCCCCGGCGGCCTCCCCGGCCCGGTCTCGGCCCCGCCACCAGACGACCCCGTATGCCGATAACCCGGCCAGGGCCACGATGAGCAGCACCGCCAACAGCTTCCGCCGCATGCCAACACCTCCTGCGCCCAATATAATGGCCCCAGGTTGCAGAATGATGAAGAGGTTGTGGAGGATCGGTGACGGTCCGCGCGCGGCAGCGATCACGGTAATGCTCGTGGCCA
>DOZU01000156.1:5652-12586 GCA_003517845.1 Clostridiales bacterium
TTCGGAACCCGCCCCTGCCGACCCCTTGCTCGCCGCGCCCGGAAGTGCTAGTATGTTGGACAAAGCCGATGACCGGATCGGGGACCGCGCCTGCAGCGACCCGGCGGGCAGTGTGAGGCCGGGATGCGGCCCCTTCCAACCGGGAGGACCCGGCGATGAGCCGGGCGGGTGGGCCCGTTATGGCCCGCTATGAGTGGGCGACCGTCAGGGTTGCCAAGCGGGGTGGCACCGCGGGAGGTTGACCTCCCGTCCCCGGCCGGCTGCCGGGAGCGGGAGGTTTATTAATTCTCGAGGAGGGAGGTTGGAGCAGTATGTTGGACCTCGGGTTCATCCGCGCGAACCCGCAGTTGATCCGGGAGGCCGCCCACCAGAAGGGCGTTGTCCTGGACCTGGAGCGGCTACTAGCGTTGGACGGCGAGCGGCGAGGTTTGCTTGTCCAGATCGAAGGGATGAGGGCCGAGCGCAATCGACGATCCCAGGAAATCCCCGGCTTGAAGGGCGGCGGGCGCGCGCAGTCCATTCGCGATCTGCGCGAGTTGGGGGCGGAACTTGATTCCCTGGAACCGGCCCTCGAGCGCGTTGAATCCGAGTTGGAGGGTCTGCTCTTGCAGGTCCCAAGCCCGCCGCATCCCGACGTACCCCCCGGGTTTGACGAGAGCGCCAACCTGCTGGTACGCCGTTGGGGCGAACTGCCCGCTTACGACTTCGCGCCCGCTGACCACCTTACGCTTGGTGAACGACTGGGAATCATCGACGTGACCCGCGGCGTCCGATTGTCCGGATCCCGCCAATACGTATTGCGGGGAGATGGCATGCTGCTGGAACGGGCGGTAATGAATTTCGCCCTGGACAGGCTGCTGCGGAAGGGCTTCATACCCCTTTCGGTACCGATGCTGATCCGGCCGGAGGCCATGCGGGGTACCGGCTACTTCCCCGGGGGGGAAGAGCAGTGCTATGCCATCCCCCGGGACGATCTGTTCTTGATCGGTACCGCCGAGGTGCCGGTCACGGCCTACCACGCGGGAGAAATCCTGGATGCCGCGGACCTGCCGCTCCGCTACGCCGGTTTCTCCGGCTGCTTCCGCCGGGAGGCCGGCGCGGCCGGACGCGATACCGCCGGCATCTACAGGGTGCATCAATTCTACAAGGTCGAGCAGGTGGTGATAACGCGCGCCGATCCCGAGGCTTCGGAGCGCGAGCACGAACTCATCACCGCCAACGCCGAGGAACTGCTGCAAGCTCTCGAACTGCCTTACCGCGTGGTCGTGGTATGCGCGGGCGAGATGGGCCTGGGACAGGTGAAGAAGTACGATGTGGAGACCTGGATGCCCAGCCGGAACGCGTACTCGGAGACCCACTCCGCGTCCATGTTTTACGACTTCCAGGCGAGGCGCCTGAGACTTCGTTACCGCGAGGCCGGCGGCGAGGTCATTCACTGCCATACCCTGAACAATACCGCGGCGGCGAGCCCCCGGATCCTCATCCCCCTCCTGGAGGTTCACCAAGAGGCTGATGGCTCGGTGCGGATCCCCGTGGCCCTACGACCTTATCTGGACGGACGCGCCTCCATCGGACCTTGAGACCGGGCGCGTTTGAGCAATAGGCGGATATCGTCGCCGTCGAGCTTCAGCACGAGAGAAGAGCCCATGAGGCGGGAGGCGATGCGGGCGGTGTATGCCCCCTCGAGGTCAGTCCACGACAGGTTGGTGGATACCAGCATGGGGAGACGGTGAGCGATCCGGTAGTTGATCAGGACGAACAGCTCCTGCACCGAAAACTCGCTCACCTTCTCGCCGCCGAGATCGTCCAGGATGAGCAGGTCCACCTCGCGCAGGAGGGAGAGGGCCTCCGGGTCGGCGGCTTCGAACTTGTAGTGGCGGATCCGGTCCAGCAACTCCGGCAGGGTCAGGTAGATGACGCTCCGAGCGGACCGGAGCACGGTGTGAGCGATGGCGCTGGACAAATGAGTCTTGCCCAGTCCCACTCCGCCGCGGAACACGAGGTTCTCCGTGGCCTGTCCGGAGGCGACCCGCGCCGCGAAGGCCTTGCATTCGGCCACCACCTGCTCCATGAAGGATCGGAACTCGGGCGGATACAGGTCAACGCGGAAAGTGTCGAAAGTCTGCTCGCGGAGTTCCGGGGGCAACTCTGACTGGTGGTACAGGTAGTCGATCTCTTGCTGGACCAGACAGGAGCACTTCTCGTCCGGGCGCAGCCAGCCGCTATCCCGGCAACTCGAGCAGTGCCACCAGATTTCGAGGTAATCAGGAGGGATCTGGCGCTGAGTGAAGATGGCTTGCCACTCTGCTTCCAGTCGCGCCGCCCATCCGTCGAGACCGTCCCGGCCGAGACCCGAGCGGGGCCGAAGCCCCGCCAACAGCCTCGATACATCCAGCGCTACCTTGGCCTTTTCCTCTTGAATGGCTGCCAGTCGCGGCAGGGACTCAAAGAGTCTGTCCTGTCTCCTGTCCCTCTCCGCCGCCCGGCGGGCGCGCTCTTGTGCCCTGTTCTCCGCCAGTTCGGTGTTTGACCGCGCTTTCCTCGAACTGCTCATAGAAATCCTCATCTCTGCCGCTGGCTGGAGCCCCCGAGTTGGCGGCCCGCACCGGCGGCCTGCGCCGCCGGCCCTTACGGGCCTGCTCTCTCGCCAAATGTTGGTCGACGGATTCGAGTGACTCGAGCCCGGCCGCGCGCCAGTTTGCCAGCACCCGATCGATGTAAGCGAAGTTGGGTCGATCGATATTCACCGTCATGGCACAGGCTTTGAGGATGACCTCCAGCGAGAAACCCCACTCGGTCCACTTGGCGATCATCGCTTGCTCGGCTTCGGTGAGTTTTCGGGCCAGGTTCAAGTAACGGGCGACTCGGGCCGCCAGGTTCGTGCGTTCGCGGTGGGCGACCTCCATGGTCTCCACTCCGGACAGGTCCCGCACGCCCTTATCGTACCAGTCGGAGGCCACTCGGTCCAGATAGGCCAGGTTTTTCTGGCCCCGCCGGTAACACTCCTCGAGCAGGGCACATATCACCTGGTAGTCGAAGCCGTAATCCTCGTTCCAGCGGCGGATGGCCAAGATCTCGGCGTTGCCCAACGGTCGAGCCAACACGTTTTCCGCGTACTGGAACACGGGCCCGAGATCGGCGGGCGATCGGGGAGAGGGCGATAGCACACCCACTCGATACACCAGGGGATCGGAGGACTGGAGTTCCAGCAGGGGGTGACCGCCCCACGGAAACTCCTCGAGGGCGTTCAGGCGGTCCATCGCCGCCCGCGAGTCTTCCCCGAATTCGCCGGCCAGGGCGGCGAGATCTACGGTCAAACATTCGCCGGGAGCGGCCTGCGTCAGTACAAGGGCGAGCGTCCGCCATTCCCGGTCGGGAAGCGTCTTGATGAGATCGCGCAGTGATGGATCGATCAACTGGGCCAAAGGGGGTAACCTCCTGAGCCTCAGTTCCCTGCCGGAGTCCTGAACCCTTCACGGCCAGGGCCCTTAGTTCGCACTGGACTGTCCCAGGAACAGCGCGCGGGCGGTGATGTTGACTTTGAGTACGTTCAGCGCGGTCATGTGCTCAACCATGTCCTTGACGCGGCGCTGGGCCGCGACCATCACTTCCGCCAGATCATAGCCGAAACCTACCGCCACCTCGAGCTGAATCGCCACCCCTTCCGGCTGCGGATCCACTTCCACCCGGAGGACCCGGGGGATCGCCTCTCCCGACCGGGCAGAGCGCGCGGCGATTGCCGCCACCACCGTATCCTTGACCACGAATCGGCCCAGAGAACTGAAGGTGGGACGGACCACCGACTTCTCCACGAACTCGCCGGCGTCAACCCCCCGGCGCGGTCGCATCAAGAAGCGCAGGGGATCGACCAGGTAGCCGGAAAAACTGCGCTTGACTTCGAGGGTGGGCGCGGGGATCACGTGTCTCCCCAGGTCGCGTCGGACCCGGCGCGCCTTTCGGATATCGGTTGGGCTGGCAACATCCTCAATCGCCACGTACCGCGCGGGCAGAGGCAGTTCGAGCCGCCGGGCGATGCGGTCGACCATCCGCGGCGAAGTCCCGATGATCAGCAAGCGGCGGGGAGGGAGACGCTTGAGGGCTTCGTCGATTTCAGCGGCATGCGCCGGTTCCACGAGCAGGGCGCGGCGGACCGCGGCCACTCGCGTCTCCTCCCGCTTCGAGGATCGGCCGGCGACGATGCGGCCGCCCATGATTAGCAGGCCGTCATCCAGTACGGCGTCCGCCGCCAGGTCCCGGGCCACGAGCGATGCCCGATGGCTCTTACCCGTCCCGCTCGCCCCCACCAGCGCGTAGACCTCCACTAATCTTGCTCCCCGGCGAAAGGCAAGGAGATCCGACGGAGCTTGGCCAGGGCATCCCCCGCCGCCGCGCCGTCGAGGATCCGAGGGCGGAACTCCTCGATCAAGACGGGTATCACCCGCACCTGCCGGATGCCCGAGGGCAGCAGTTCGATCTCGAGGATCATGCTCTCCGTCTGGATGGGACGGCGCTGGTCCATGATGAAGTTGCCCAGGCTGTACGCCACTAGCCTGCGGTCGATAATCTCAAACCCTTGTACTGAGTGCGGATGGGAACCTAGCACCACGTCCGCACCGGCTTCCACCGCCAGGCGGCCGAGTTCTCGCTGCCGATCCGTGGGATAGTTGACGTATTCCTCCCCCCAATGAAAGGCGGCGATCACGAAGTCCGCCTCCTGCCTGGCCCGGGCGATTGCCCGCGAGAAGACGGGGCCGTCCGCCGGGGCCACGCCGGGCACGTCCCCGGTGGCGAGGAAGGTGCGCGGATAAGCGTGGGACCAGAAGATATGCGCAAAGTCGCTGAACCCGAGGAAGGCCAAGGTGATTTCGCCCACTTGCACGATTGCCGGGCGCAGCGCTGCCTCGATATCACTGCCGGCGCCGGTATAGCCGAGGTCCGCTGCGTCCAGCAGGGCCAGCGTTTCCCTGAGGAGTTCGCTGTCGTAGTCCAGGATGTGATTGTTGGCCAAGGTCAGGATGTCAAAGCCCGAAGCGGCGAGGCCAGGTACTGCGGCCGGCTCGGCCCGAAACCAGATCTCCTTCCCCGGCAGCGGCCTTCCACCCGTGCCGATCGGCGACTCCAGATTGGCGAAGGCAACGTCAGCGGCCGCCACGCGATCTCTCACCAGATCGAAGGGATAATGGGCGCCGTGGCGCTGGATTAGCCGTCCTACCCCTCTGGCCAGCATGATGTCGCCGACCGCCGCCACCACCACCGGCGGACCCTCCCCCGCCACCGCCAACTGGGCGGCGGGCTCGGCGAGGAACGCCCGGAAGGCCAGGATAGCGGGGCGATTCGGGTCATAACGCAAGACTATTGCCGCCGGCCAGTTCCGAGCCCACGCGAGAGGATAGCGGGGAGCGCGTGCCAGGATGTCGATCGGCCGGCTCAACGGGTAAGCGCCGGTAACGAGGTTGGCGAAGCTGGGGGCCACCCCGTCAATGGCCAGGGCCTGGACGGTCGGGCCGAGTTGCTGCGGCTCGAGGAGGGCAATCCCATCCCATCCGGGGGAATGGCCGATCAAGTCCTGCGACGGGACGAGGCGCAACGGAAAACAATCGGGATCGCCCGAACGGTCGGGCGGGATCCCGTTGAGTAGACCGCGGGCCTCGCCGGCGGTGATCCCCTGCAGGGGGTGGAGGAAGCGGGTGGCCGGAACGCGGGCGGCGTAAAAGCGCACGCCGGGCAGCGCCCATTCGGACACTTCCGGGCGAGGCCCGGTAACGCCGTCCAGGCGGTAGCCGCCGGCATACAGGATGAAGTCGACCCGCGCCTCCCGCAGCAACGCCCGAGCTTCGGCGGCCCCGCCATGAAGCTCGCGGACGCTCAACTCCAGGTCAGGGCGAGTACGGGCAAGTGCTTCCAGGAGCCGGGTTACGGCCGGCTCGGGCCCGCCGGTCACCCCGATGATCAGTTCCCGGGGGTCGCGCTCCAGACGGGAAAGTTCGGCAAGCCCGACGGTCACCGCCAATCCCAGGAGCAGGAGGCCGAGGACCACGGTGCCCGCGTACCTCCGGCGCCTGCTCATGGGGGAGCCGGTGCGCGCCATGGCAGAAACCTCCTCACCAGCATGTCGACGAGCAGGTCTTCGCAGCCCGGCGCTACCCGCGGCGCTCCCCGAGCGGACGGCACCGGCGGGCCGTATACGGCGATCACTTCGCCGCGTACTTGCGGTGCAGGATGCTCGCCTGCCACCAGGATCCGGGGGACATCTTCCTCCTTGAACCCCTCGCCAAGTACGAGGTCGATGGGTGCGATCGCCGCAAGATACACGGCGAGCTGTCGCAAGTCCCTTCGCGGCACTTCCGCCCCGACGAACGCGCTCCCCGGCCTGACCAGGCCCACCGCCGCGGCCCCTGCCCGACGGAAGCGCCACGTGTCTTTGCCGGGAACGTCGAGTTCGGCGTCTTCATGGCGAGTGCTCTTGACGGCCCCTACCCGATAACCCCGCGCTGTCAGCCCGGACAAGAGCTTCTCGAGCAACGTGGTCTTGCCCCGGCCGGAGAAACCGGTCACCGCCACCACGGGAATGCGACGTAAGGTTAGCGCTCGGCAGTAGTCATCCGGGGTATTGACATTGAAGAAATCCTCGGGGCGCCGGCCAAAACCTATGAGTTCCGCCGGGTCCACCACCCGCACCTGGGCCCGCGGGAAGAAGTCGGCCACCCGGAATCGCCCGGCGTCCAGGCTGGCGCTTATCAATGGGAGACAGGACCGGTGGTAGACGGCGTGAAGCGGTTCGAGGTAGCCGGGTGCGCTCTCGGGGACGACTACCTGAAACCCGCCGGCGGCGCGGCACAATCCCTGAACCAGGTCGGGGTTCAGGAACGGCATGTCGCAGGCCACGACGAATACATAGGGATGGCTGGACGCGCTGACGGCATCCTGGATGCCC
>DOZU01000076.1 GCA_003517845.1 Clostridiales bacterium
AAGTCATCCCATGCGAAAGCCGCAGCACGTCCTCGATGACCTCGTCTTCCGTTGCGTAGGGGTACATCCGCGTCCCACCTATGGCCGGCCCCATGGTGGTATCGTGGATGCCGATCACCATCCGCAGACCTGACGGACCTTGACAACAAAAAATGAGCTGCTCGTGGCCGGTTTTCGCCATGCGTTCGAAAATCCGCACTGAGAGCCCTCCCGCCAAGGGGACTATTGGGTTTTTGCGTTCAGCTATTCTTCGGGCGGGCGCGAATTCCTCTCCGCAATCCCCCTCCTCACCGAGCGAACCAGCACAGCGCGCAGGCCGATCATGCTCGAGACCTCGCCGGCGGCTCGGGGCGGGCGGCGTGGCACTGGACCGGCGCCCGCCACCGTGATACAAATAGCGTAGGGTGAGAGCCCTGGCCGGCGGTGAGACCATGATAATCGTAGCCGAGAAGATCGCGATCGGGGAAGTCCGCCGAATGGCGGGCGAGATGTTTGGCAATCTGGTCAAGGCCGTGGTTGATGTCGACAGGAGGCTTATCGCCCTTGATGCCGAGCTTCATTCCGATCTCGAAGCGTTCCTGCTTCAGAATGGGTCAGCACAAGGCAGCCTATGGGGTATTAACCTGTATCCGGAGATGAGCGGCGACGATTTCGTCGAATTCGACTCCCTGATCAATATACGACCGTCTCAGGGCAACAGGAGCCGCGGGGTAGACAGCGGAGCGCTACGAGACAGAATCGCAGCGGTCATTGCGGAGAAGGTGGTCCGATGAGTCTCCAACACAAGGAACTCGCCGCCGGGCGCTGGCAGCAGTTGCCCCTGGTTGAGCAGATGGCGAACATCGGTGGTGAAGTGGAACGGGCCCTGATCTGGCGGGCGAAAGGCAACGCCGACTATAGCCAACGAGCATTCGAGCGCGCGCTTGAACTATTGGATCTGGCGCTCACGGGCGCCAGGGGGTACGCCTGTCTCAAGGAACTTGCCCGGGTGCGCGAAGCCCTGGTGGACTACTTCTACGGTGATAATACGTTCGGCTCCACCCAGGAATCCTGGCGGCGCTACTTTCTGGCATTCGGCTATTACTACAGCGCCACATCGCAACAACGAAAAGGGTCGCTACCGGTCACAAGGCGCTAGGTCACCTCTTCGTGCTGCCCTGCCCCCTCATCACCGAGCGAACCAGCACAGCGCGCAGGCCGATCATCCTTTCAATCAGCCGCGACAGCGATCCGAACTCCCCCGCAACGTGCAGCATGACCAGCAGGGTCAAGGCGGTCTCCCGACCGGCAGGCGAAAGGGCCTGGACCGCGAAAAAGCCCGCCGCTCCTCCCAGAGCGTTGGCCCCCGCGTCGCCCAACATTCCCCGCCGCGCGAAATCCGCCGGGGCAATCGCCAGACTGGCAGCCGCCAAGGGGAGGACGGGGAGCACCGCCCCGCGCTCGGCCGCCGCCACCACCACCGCAAGGATCATCAGCCAGAAAGCCCCCAGAGCACGACCCGGGCGAGCATCAAGCAGGTTGACGGCGTTAGCCCCCAGGGCGATCAGGCCCGCGTCCACCAGAAAGCCCGGCGGAGGCGGTCGCACTCCCGTCAGGGTCAGGGCTACGGTCGCCGCCCCGAGGGCTTTCAGGCCTCCGGTCGTCAGCCGGCCTTCCCGCAAGAGGATCGCACCGTGGCGACGCATGCCCCCGTGATAACCTTGACCCAAAACGTCGTCGGCGAAGCCGATCAGGCCGAGGCCGCCCAGCGCGACGGCCAAGGGGAGCGCCTCGGACCACGTACGGCCCAGGGCGAGGCCGAAGGCGGCAGTGCCCGTGAAGTACGCGGGGATCAGGATCAATCCCAGGCCGCAGGGCAACGGCCTTCCCTGGTAGTTGGGAGTCAGGAGCCCCCTGTCGGTCAGCCACTTCAGGGCCGGTGAGACCAGCAGGCGCGCGGTCAGGCCCGCGGCGAGGATAGCCAGAAGCGCGGCGGCGATCACCGGGAACTCCGTCGCGCCCAGATCGCGGAGGCGACGTCCCGTAGCTGGCGGGCCCGATGAATGAACCCCGCCGGGTCGCGAAGCGTCGGCCGGTGGAAGATGTCCACGGGCAATTCCTTCACCCGAAGACCTCGCCGGACGGCATCGATAGCCATGCCCACTTCCGCCCCGAAACCTCCGGCCAGCGGCAACAGGGTGGCCATGGCGCGCCGGGAGACCGCGCGCTGGCCCGAAAGGACGGACCGAGGCGCCTCACCCACCAGGCGGGTCACGCCCTGCCTCGCTGCGGTCCGGACCAGGCCGAACCCTCCCCCGCCCATGGGCGGCATGCGGCCGATTACCAGGTCGGCCTCTCCTCGGAACAGGGGTGGGAGCAGACGGGCGACCTCTCCGGCTCCTCCACCCAGGTCGGCGTCGACGAGCAACAGGAACTCGGCGCCGGTAGCCCGGAACCCCGCCTCCAGCGCTGACCCTTTCCCTCGGTTCCGGAGAAGGTTTATCACCTGTGCTCCCGCCCTGCGTGCCTCAAACGCGGTGAGGTCCCGTGACCCATCGTCCACCACCAACACCTCCTCGATCACGGGCTGGTCGAGCAGCGACCTCACCGTCGCCGCGATTGAATCGGCCTCGTTGTGGGCGGGCACGATGGCGGCAACCCGGGTCACGGCATGTGCCCCGGGCCGGGGCCATCCGGCAAGCGAGAGAGGCCGGCCAGCAAGTAGACCGCCCTGACGAGTTCGATCGGATCCTCCAGTTCACCGGCGCTGGGCAGGGCGGCCCGGCGATACTGGGCGACGTGCGCCACGGACGCCGGCCCCGCCCCGGCGCCCACCACGCGGATTCCCGCCCTCGCCAGGACCCTCGCCAGCGCCAGATCAACCGCTTCCGGGTCGTGGGCCGGTTCGGCGGCCGGTCCTGCGATCAGCAGGACGGCGGTCGGCGTCGGGTGCCCCGGATTGACCAGCGCTGAAGCCAGCGCCAGCGCCGCGGCGGCGGAGTTGGCGGGCTCGGGCGATAGGGTGGGTGAGGCTCGTACGCCGTCCGAGGTGGCGGAGACGATGATCCGATTTACCGAGAGCACCTCCGCACCGGCATCCCTCAGCGTCGAGTCGAGGTCCTCCGGCAGACCGGCCTCGCCCACCACGACGACTGCAATCCGTTGACCGGCCAGCCGACCATTGACGGCCCACCGCACCAGGTCACCGCGGGCAGCACGGGCCGCTGCCAGCTCTCCGGTCAGCGACTGGACCCGCTGGCGTTGCCGGCGACCCTCCTCGCGAACGCGGGCAAAGTCCGCCTCGAGGGCGGTGATCAAGACATCATACCGCCGTATCAGTCCTTCTTCCCCCAGCATTGCCCCTCCCGCCGCCATCCCCAAACCCAGGGCGAGGAACACGGCAACTACCGTGACCATCTGGTAGCGCGGGCCGTCATCCGTGCGCTTCATACCCCTAACCTCAGCCGGAGTTGCAGGAACAGAAGGCGCAGGAGAAGTTGAGCCGGAACGGAGAGAACCGCGAGGGTCATGATCGGCACGATGGCGGCCAGCAGCACCGGGGCAACCCGTCCTTGGCTGGGCCGCGGCGGATAGAGGCGGCTGATGCCCTTTGCATCAACCAGTGAGGCGCCCAGCCGGGAGCGGACCAGCAGGGTGCTGGCCATGCCCGGTCGGCCCTTGTCGAGGAAGTCCAGCATGTGGGAGTGAGTGCCCACGGCGACGATCGGGGACGCCCCATGCGCGTGCGCCAGCAGCATCGCGATGTCCTCGCTGGTACCGGAGACTGCCCAGGCGGTCGCCCGTAGTCCCAGCCCCTGAAGCCGGTGGAGTCCTGGACTGTGGCCGTCCGGGTAAGCGTGGACGACGAGTTCCGCTCCCGAGCGGAGGGCGCGATCGCTCGCGCTGTCCATATCGCCGACGATCAGGTGGGGGCGATAGCCTTCATCGAGCAAAGCGTCCGCGCCTCCGTCGACGCCCAGCAGCACCGGCCGATACAAGTCGAGATAGGGGCGGATTGCCCTGAGGTCTTCCCGATGGGCCGGGCCTCGGGCCACTACCAGGACATGCCGGCCCTCCATGGGCGTCCGGCAGGTGGGAACGTCCACCCTGCCGGCGAGGAGATTCTTCTGGAGTCTCGCGTGTTCCAGGGTGTTTTCGAGGAATCGTTCCAGTTGATCGGCGAAATTGGTTGTGGCCACCTGCAACCGATGGGCGACTTCATCGGCGGAAAGCACCACGCCCCGGGCCACGGGCTGGCCTCCGCAGGTTACGAGCGCATCGCAGATCTGCAGGGACTTGCAGTCGAGCGTCCGGGGTTCGAGCCGGCTGCCGTCGGGCGCCGTCAGCCTCTCCAGGATGGGTATGCCAGCTTCAAGGAGCACCCGGGCACCGGTTGCCGGATAGCAGCCAGTCAAGCTCACCCCGAAGTTCAACACCGCCCGCGCCCTGACCCGCACGATCGCCCGCGCCGCGACCTCATCCAAGTCGGAGTGGTCCAAGACGGCCAACTCGCCCGGCCGCAGCTTGCGGACCAGATACTTGGTCCGGGGCTCATAGCGAGCGCGACCGGATACTAACAATGGCGCCACCCCGTGCCTAGTATGCGGTGGCAGCGCCTGAGCTAGTCTCGAGACCCGGACCGCGCATCGCGGTCAGCTTGCCCTGAGTTCCATCCGCAGCTTGTCGGCAACCATGGCGATGAACTCCGAGTTGGTGGGCTTGCCACGGTCGAC
>DOZU01000233.1 GCA_003517845.1 Clostridiales bacterium
CTGACGGGCGAGTTCCGCCAGTTCCCCACGGCGACCCCATCGCTGAGCTGAGGTGCCGCCGCGCAGAGTTATGCCGCCGCCGGGATGAACGATGTCTCCCTCCAGCGTGACCACGGCATAGCTGTAGTCGGCAGCCCGAGCGATGGCTATGGCGGCCTCCAGGTCGGGGGCAACGCGAGTGCCCGCCAGAAGGCGCTCGAGCACCTCGGTCGCCGGTCCCCGGGCGCCGGCCCCCAAGGCATTGCCATCCGGCTCGAGCCGCGGCGAAGCGGCGGGCACCGGGACCGGCCAAAGCAGGGCTCGCCCCCTCCCGAGCGCGCGAGCCAAGCCCAGCACCGCGGGCAAGCGCTCTCGATCCACCAGGAGGCAGTCCGCATACTGTTCGATGGCTGCCTGCAGTGCCCGCCGCTGCTCGGCAGGCACGTCGACGAAGTCGACCAGCGGACCCAGCAAGCCGGCGGGGTTTAGCTCCAGCAAGGCCTGGGCCGCGGGGGACAATCCCTCCAGGTTCTGATCGAGTTCGGCGAGCGCCTCGAGCCTGGCTCGGGCGCTGGCGGCCAGGGCGCTGCATTCCAGCACGCTGGAGCGCGCCGCATCCGCCTCGCCGGTCAGTTGGCGGAGCCGCTCGCGCGCGACCGCGAGTTCCGTGGCCGTCGCGGCGGCCTGAGCCAGAAGTTCGGCCTCGCCCCGCTCGACCTCGGCCCGCGAAGCAGCCGTGCGGTCCCGTCGCGCCACCAGGTCAGTTTGACGCCAGGTCATCCGCTCGACCCTTGACCGGCAGCCGGTCAGTTCCTCCTCGGCTCGACGCAGCAGGTGGCGGGCTGACGAGGTTCGGTCAGCCAATGCGGCCAGATCCCGCTTCCGCTCCGCCAGCGCCGCCTCCCTCGCGCGGAGGAGCGACTCGGCTTCGGTCCGCTTCGCTTCCTGCCGCTCGCGTTCCTCGGAGAGCCGCGAGAGTCTCTCCTGGAGTTCGACGAGGTCACGTTCCCGTTCGGCCGCGCGGGCCGTCCCCTCGGCCTGCAGTCGGTCGCCGTCGATCAGTTCCCCGTTCAGCCGATCGACGGCGTCCGCCGCTTGCCGCTCCCGTTCCCCGGCTACGAGTTGCTCGGCCTCGACCCGGCGTAACTCGGCCGACAGGGAGATCACCGTACTCTCGAGTTGGGCGGCGCCTCGATCCCGCTCTCCGAGGGCCAGCCGGATAGCGCGCCGCGCCCCTTCCGCCTCCGCCAGCAGGCGACGGGCATGCTCGAGTTGTCGGTCTGCCTCCAGCTTATGATCGGATAGCTGGGACCAGTGGCGAGCAATGCGGTCCCGCCCTCTCGCCCGCAAGGCGCCCGCCAGACCGTCCCGCTCATCGCGAATCGCCAGGTAAGCCCGGGCAGCGGCCGCCGCCGGGCGCAACGGCCCCAGTTGCTGCTCGAGTTCGGCAATGATATCCGACACGCGGGTCAGACTGCGGTCGGTCTCTTCCAGCTTCTGAATAGCCTCCTGCTGCTGGTGCCGATGGCGGGTTATCCCCACCGCCTCCTCGAACAAGGGACGCCGCTCGTCCGGCCGCGACCGGAGGATCTCCTCAATTCGACTCTGTTCCAGCATGGCATAGCCATCGCGCCCGAGGCCCATGTGGGATAGCAGATCTTGGATGTCCTTCAGGCGGACGGGCGCGCGGTTGATGGTGTACTCGCCCTCGCCGTTGCGATAGACCCTTCGCGCGATCGTTACCTCCGAGAACTCCACGGGGAGCCGGCCGTCGCCGTTATCGAAGGTCACCTCGACCTCGGCCATGCCGGCAGGCCGCCGCCGGTCGCTGCCATGGAAGATCACATCATCCATGCGAAGCCCGCGAAGCTGGCGGACGTTCTGCTCACCAAGCGCCCAGCGCAACGCCTCGGCGAGATTCGACTTGCCCGAACCGTTAGGACCTACCACCGCCGTGACGCCCTCTTCGATCTCCACTTCGGCGCGGGCGGCGAAGGACTTGAATCCTTGCAATTCCATCCGTTTCAGGCGCAAACGCATACCTCCGGCCATCATTCTATCACATGGCGACCCTCGGTTCGTCGCGCCGGCGAGCGGCTCCGGCAACGGGAAAAGCCCGCCGGCGCTAGCGGCGGGCTTTCTGAATTCGCGCAGCTCGGGCGGGAGTGTCTACCGCGGTCCCACGAGGAAGCGGATCGCCGTACGCGACTCGCCGTCGATCTGGATCTCCACGAATCCCGGCACGGTAACCACATCAATCCCGTTGGGCGCCACGTAGCCGCGGGTGATGGCAATGGCCTTGACCGCCTGGTTAACGGCTCCGGCCCCAATTGCCTGCACCTCAACCGCGCCTTGCTGTCTGAGCACTGCCGCCAGCGCCCCCGCCACCGACTTGGGGTTGGACTGAGCCGAAACCTTCAGTGGGTCCATCGGGCCACGCCCCCCGGCTGTTTATCGACAGCATTTCGCCACGTTTCAGTCAAATCCTGCCGGGAGCAGACTCCCACATCCGCGGCAAAAAAGCCAGACCCCTCACTGACCCCCATCAACGCTGCCCCGGTTCACAGCTTGACGCAGCCGTGAGACTCCCATTACCCCACGGAGCACCACGGGGCGGGAAAACGGCGGGGCACCGGCAGACCGCCTCATTCCCGTAGGGGCGGGTTCGGAACCCGCCCCTCCAATGGCCGTGACCCTGATCATGAGTCTATTCTACATGATAGCTAGCTGCTCGAGGGCAGAACGGGCCGCTGCCTGCTCCGCCTCCTTCTTGCTGCCACCCTGACCTTCCGCCAACTCCCTCCCGTCCAAGCAGGCGCGAACGATGAAGACCGGGTGATGATCGGGTCCCTGCTCGCTGACCACCCGATACTCCACGGAACGTCCTCCTTGCTGGGCGAATTCTTGAAGACGGGTCTTCGAGTCCCCGGGAGCGTCGCCCCGGACCGCGGCAGTCACTACCGGCCGGAGTTGATCCAGGACGAAGCGTTTTGCCCCTTCCATGCCCGCCTCCAAATATACCGCTCCCACCAGCGCCTCGAACGCCCCCGCCAGTATTGACGGCTTGGTACGGCCGCCCCCATTCTCCTCGCCCTTGCCCAGGCGAAGGCAGTGGCCGAAACCGAGCAGGGCCGCCCGCCGAGCCAGAGCTGCTTCGCAGACCACGGCCGCTCGGGCGCGGGTCAGTTGCCCTTCCGACCATTCGGGATGGGACCTCACGAGGTGTTCGCTGATGCAAGTACTGAGCACCGCGTCGCCGAGGAACTCGAGTCGTTCATTGTCGCCGAGCGGGCTACCGGGATGCTCGTTCGCGTAGGACGCATGAATGAATGCCTGCCGCACCAGGGCCATGTCGCCGAGTTCCGCGAGGTCGATCCCCCGCGGCAGGCACGCCGCATCAGCCGCTTCGTCAACCGGTCCCGCTTCGCCCCTGTCCCGCAAGGTCAGTTCTTCGCCGGCCGGCTTGGCCGGGACGAACTCCATGGTGCCGGGCCTCAAGACCAGACTCGCGTCCGGTTTCAAGACCCAATGCCCCTCACCGGGAAGGGCGGCGCTCGGCGGCACCCGCCTTGACAGACGGCGCCTACCCTTTCCTCGTGCCATTGCCGGTCATTCCTCCCATCGCCGTACGACCAGGGTGGCATTCTGCCCCCCGAAGCCGAAAGAGTTGCTGATGGCCGCCCGAATCCTGGCCGGCCTTGCCTTGTTTGGTACGTAATCGAGGTCGCATTCGGGGTCGGGCTGCTCGTAGTTCACGGTGGGCGGGAGCATCGCATGCTCAAGCGCGAGGACGGTCGCGATGAATTCCACGGCACCGGCCGCGCCCAGCAAGTGCCCGAGCATGGACTTGTTAGAACTCACGGGCAGTCGCCGCGCATGCTCGCCGAAGATGGCCTTGATGGCCAGGGTCTCGCCCCGGTCGCCAGACGGCGTGGAGGTGCCATGAGCGTTCACGTAATCCACCGTCTCCGGCTCGATAGCCGCGTCAAGCAAGGCGCGACGCATGGACATGGCTCCGCCCCGCCCGTCAGGAGGAGGAGCAGCGATGTGGTACGCATCGGCGGCCATCCCGTAGCCCACGAGTTCGGCGCGTAGCCGAGCACCCCGGGCGCGGGCGTGGGTCTCGCTCTCCAGGACCACCACTCCGGCTCCCTCCCCGAAAACGAACCCGTCCCGCGCCGCGTCGAAGGGACGCGATGCCCGGGCAGGCTCGTCATTGCGGGTGGATAGCGCCTTCATCGAGCAGAATCCGGCCAGGGTGATGGGTGTGAGTGACGCCTCGCTGCCACCGGTAAGCATCAGATCCGCATCGCCTCGCTGGATGACCCGGAATGCCTCGCCGATGGCGTTCGCCCCGGCAGCGCAGGCCGTGACCACCGTGCTGTTCGGGCCGGTCAGGCCGTAACGTATGGCGAGTTGTCCCGCTGCCATGTTAGCGATCATCATCGGGATGAAGAAGGGGCTGATTCGTCCGGGACCTCGCTCTGCCAGTTCCCGGAACTGGTCGGAAAGCGTCTCCATGCCCCCGATACCGGTGCCGAGGATCACTCCTGACCTTTCCGCCGGCAGGGCGTCCGGCTGCAGGTTGGCGTCAGTTAAGGCCAGGCAGGCGGCGGCGATGGCGAACTGCGCGAATCGGTCCATCCGCCGGGCGTCCCGGGCGTCGAGAAAATCGCCGGGCTGGAAGTCAGGGACCTCCGCCGCGATCCTGCACGGGTACTCGGAAGCGTCAAACCGAGTGAGCCGGCGGACGGCCGACCGGCCTTCGCGCAGGCCATCCCACAGGGCCGGCACGCCGATGCCGAAGGGCGTGATCGCCCCCATGCCGGTCACCACTACCCGGTGTTGCATGGCTGGTCTCCTTCGTGCCCCAACTCCTCCGCCGACAGGTTACTGGCGGTTCTCCAGTATGTACTCAACGGCATCGCCGACCGTAGTGATCCTCTCGGCGTCTTCATCGGGGATGTTCTCCAGGTCGAATTCCTCTTCCAGGGCCATGATCAGTTCCACAATGTCGAGTGAGTCGAGTTCCAGATCCTCGATGAAGGTCGCTTCCGGCCTGATGCCGCCCTCGTCCACTCCCAGCCGGACCACCAGGATACCCCTGATCTTGTCAAGAGCTGCACGATACTCCGCCGAGTCCTTATTGGCCAACCGTTCCACCCCCCACATGGGATCACAACTGCCGTCAGCCCAGCGACA
>DOZU01000077.1:0-8226 GCA_003517845.1 Clostridiales bacterium
ACCGGCCGGGCGCCCACTCGATCGGCGAGGATGCCCCCGGCCAGGGAGGCCGCAGCCCCAACCGCCGTGATCGCGGAGTAAAACAGCCCGACCCCCTCGACCGCCAGGCCTTCTTCTCGCAGGAAAGGGGCCAGGAGACCATCATATGCCGAGTGGCCGAGACCGGCGAGGGCGGTGGACCAGTAGATCAGTCGCAGGTCAGGCGACAGTTCACGCCAGTGGGCCAACATTCTCTTCAAGACCGGTCCCTCCCCGGGCGAACCACGCCGCGACTTCAGGTCACTGGCCAGGACCATCCGGTCCGCCGAGCAGCGCCTGGCACAGGACGTCCGCCATCACGTTGCCCCCGGTGATCACCACCGCCGCCGTCCGCCCGCGGATGGGGATCTTGCCGGCCAACAAGGCCGCCAGCCCCGACGCTCCTGCCGGTTCCGCGACCACGCGCTCGTTCAGCAGCAGGTGGCGCATGGCGGCCAGGATCTCCGCATCGGTGACCGTCACCAGCCGGGGATGAGCGGCGAGGGCCTGCGAGAGGGTTAGCCGGCCGGGAGCGAGCACGGCGATGCCGTCGGCCAGGGTGGAAATGCGGGGGATGGTTACCTGGTGACCGGCCGCCAGGGAGCGTACGAAGGAGTCCGCCCCGGCCGCCTGCACGCCCCAGACGATCAGGTCCGGCCGGGCGGCCAGCGCCCCGGCCAGCAGGCCCCCGCCACCCACCGGGACCACGAGCACATCGAGGTCGGGGAGTTGCTCCTCTATCTCCAGTACAACCGTGCCCTGCGCCGCCATGATCAGCGGGTGGTCGAAACTGGGCAGGAACAGCGCCCGGCGGGATCGGGCCAGGTCCTCCGCATGCGCCCGGGCCTCGTCGTACACCGCTCCGTGAATGACGACCTCCGCGCCCAGGGCTCTGGCACGGTCCCGCTTCACCGCCGGCGCGGTTTCCGGCATGACTACCGTGGCCCGTGCGCCCAACTCGGCTGCGGCCAGGCATACCCCGAGGGCATGGTTGCCGCTTGAGGCGGTGACGATCTCGCCTCCCGTGCCTTCGAGCAGCGTCGCGGCCGCATACAGCGCACCCCGGTACTTGAACGCTCCGGTGCGCTGGTGGCATTCGAGCTTGAGGTAGATG
The DNA here is from genome assembly GCA_003517845.1 of Clostridiales bacterium. Classification (GTDB taxonomy): domain Bacteria; phylum Bacillota; class Sulfobacillia; order UBA995; family UBA995; genus UBA995. Next base: position 1,133 of record DOZU01000077.1, read on the forward strand.
CGGGCGCCCAGTTGCCCGCCGGCGGCTTCCGCCAGGATGAGGGGGGTCCGGTTCACGCGGGAACCGAGCATCCGGCCGGCGGCTTCCACGTCCGCCCGGCTGATGATGGACAGCGGCGTGGCATTGGCCGGCAAGATACATCCCTCCCTGAGGTCATGAACCATTCTCCCAGGTACTACGCCTTCGCGTCCGTCTCTCCTGCCGGATCGCCGCCGGCGGCTTGAATCGTGTCCGGCCGGCCCGTACAATGAAGGCGTGGCTGTCGGAGACGATTGGCCGGGCGACGGCGTCGGCCAGAGAAGGGTGCAGGTATCCAGGAAGATGCTGTTTCAGAAGAGCGGAATCCCCCTTTATCTGCAATTGTATGAGCAGTTGAAGGGCAAGATAGTCAGCGGCGAATGGCGGACCGAGACCCCGGTGCCGCCGGAGAGCTTGCTGGTAAGACAGCTCGGTGTCAGCCGCGAGACGGTACGCCGGGCGATCCTCAGACTGGTCAGTGAAGGCTATCTCTACCGGCGCCAGGGCCGTGGCACCTTCGTGTGCCGGCAACGGCCGGAGGACGGCCTCGAACAACTCATCTCCTTCACCGCCGAGATCGTGGCCCGGGGTTACCGGCCGGGCACGAAGGTGCTGGCAATGGACAACCGGCTGCCCACGCCGCAGGTGGCGGAGGTCCTGGATACCCGCGACCCGGTAATATACTTCAAGCGCCTTCGCACGGCGGGCAATATCCCCGTCGCCATCGAAGAGTCGTACTTGAGGCCTGATGTGTTCGGGGAGCTGGACCGGGCGAAACTGGAAGGATCTTTCTACCAGTACCTGGTGTACGACAAGGGCCTCAAGCCCGGGCGCATCATCCAGGAGATAAACTCGGCCGCCGCCGACTCATTGGTGGCCGAGTTGCTGGAGCTTCGGCCGGGGCAGCCGATCCTGCAGTTCACCCGCTTGATCCACGACCTGTCCGGTGTGCCCTTCTTCTGGATGGTGTTCGCCTGTCGGGGCGACGTATATACCATCAAGACCAGGCTGGAGCCGTAGCGACTGTCCGGGTCACCGCCGGCAGGCGTCGGGCAGATCCAGGGCGAGAGTCCCGCCCGGGTTCAGGATGCCGTGCGGATCGATATGACGCTTGATGGCGCGCAGCAGCTCCAACTGATCGGTGCCCACCGCGCCTTCAAGCCACGGTGCGAGCAGCTTGCCGATGCCATGATGGTGGCTGAGCGCCGCCCCCGAATTGCGGATGGCGTCGACGATGCCCGCATGATACTCGAGGTACTCCGGGATCTCCATCCGGCCGATGAAGATAAAATACAGGTTGGCTCCTTGCGGGTAAAAGTGTGAAGCATGGGACATGCAGATGGTACGGGCCCGCGACTTACAGAAGCTGCGGACATCCTGCCAGACGTCCAGGAGTCGGTCCCAGGTCACGGCGCACTCCAGGGTATCGATAATGACCCCGTAGTCCATGAGATCGTCCCGCAGATACGGATCGAGGAAGCGACCGTGTTCCCAGCGGCGGGCCGCATACCCGGTGGCGTTCATGCCCCCGTGAGCCAGTGCCACCCGGTGCACCATCCTGGCTACGCGTCGCGCGAAACCCCGCTCACCATCGGCGGTGCCGAGGAGCAGGCAGCGCCGGCCGGGACGATAGCCGGCGAGCCGTAACACCTCATCGAGCGGCGTTCCCTCGACACCGTAGAGGCATAGCCCTACCTCCGTCTCCTCGGGGTCGGACAGGCGGAGGACGGAGGGCATGCCGAACTCGCCCTGGGCGATCTCGCGGGTGGCCGCGACGGCGTGAGCCCAGTCGCGGAATACATAGCTGAAATACCGGGTGTTCTCCGGACGGTAGCGGAAGATCTTGACCGTGGCTTCGACCAGGATGCCGTAGGCCCCCTCAGAGCCGACCATGATCTGGTCGATGTCCGGGCCGAGGGCTTCGGCTGGATGTTCTCGGGTGCGAATCGTACCTGTTGGAGTCACGTATTCCTGGCTCACCACCAGTTGCTCGATCTTCCCGTAGTAAGTGGAGTTCTGTCCCGCTCCGCGGGTGACGATCCAGCCGCCGACGGTTGAAGAGTGGAAGGACTGGGGCAGGTGACCGCAGGTATACGGGTGCGGGGCGCGGAAAAGCTCCGGTGCTCGCCGCAGCGCCGCCTCGAAATCCGGTCCGAGCATGCCCGGCTGGACGGTGGCCGTCTGGTTGGCGGGATTCACTCGCAGCAGGCGGTTCATATGCTCGCGCAGGTTCAGGGAAATGCCTCCTTGCGGGCACTCCGTGCCCCGCATGACCGAGGAGCCGCCGCCGTAGGCGGTGATGGGGATGTGGTGGTCGTGGCAGTAAGCGACGATCGCCCTCACCTCGTCCTTGTCCCGGGGGCTGACCACGGCGTCCGGCAGGTTCTCGAAGATCCTCTGCCGCAAGCGCATGAGATCATAGGCCATCTTGCCATAGCCGGCCCGCAGGCGGGAATAACTATCGGCCCGCAAGTTGGCAAGGGTCACGATCTTCGCCAGTCGCTCCCTGTGTTCGGGCGACAGCCTCACCGGGAGGTCGAGGTCGACGAGTTCCTCGCCCAGATCGCGAGGCGCTCGGAAATCGTCATCGGTCAGCTCGAGTCGTCGTTTCATCAGCCCATACAGCCGGCGATTGGGGTGCTTGAACCGGTCGGGATAACCCCAGCGGAAAAGCGACCGGTAGGATCCCGCCGGGGCAGGTTTGTCGTACCAGGCGGGCAGAAACTCCCGTCGTCTCGTCATGTGGGACAGCCCCTTCGCTCAGACCTTCTCCGGGTAGTTCAAGATATCTCTTATCTCGTGATATAGGGGGCGCAACGTATCGTACAAGCGGAGATAGACGCGCTGGAATAGTTGCCGGTACAGGGCCGCCCGGGATGCTTCGGGCCGGAACTCGCTGGGATGTCGGACCATGGCGGCGGCGGCTCCGGGGAAATCGCCGTGGAGCCCCAGACCCACGGCACAGGCGATGGCCGCTCCCAGGCCGGCCGCCTCGGGCGTCTCGCCGCGGTATACCGGGCGGTCGAACAGGTCGGCGGTGATCTGACAGATGTCGTCACTCTGGGAACCGCCACCCGATACGAACAGGCGGTTGATGCGTCCGCCAACGCATTGCTCGATCTTGCCCAGTCCATCGAGCAGCGCATAGCCAAGCCCCTCAATGATCGCCCGGTACAGATGGGCCCGGTTGTGGACGCCGCCGAAGCCTATGACGGCGCCCTTGGCTTCCGGCGTCTTGAGACCCGTCCCCCAGTACGGCTGCAGCACCAGACCCATCGAACCGGGCGGGATCTGCCGGAGCAAGCGGTTGAGTATCTCTTCGGGCGGGACGCCTTCCTTCTCAGCCAGGACTGACTCCCGCAAGCCGAATTCCTGCCGGAACCAGTTGATCATCCAGTATCCCCGGAAGACCTGAACCTCCAGGTTGAAGTGGCCGGGCATGGGCGCCGGGTAAGCGGGCATGAAGCGGATGGGCTCGGCGTACCGGCGGGAGGTGGTCTGGACGGTGGCGGTGGTGCCGAAACTCAGGCTGGCCGTCGTGGTATCCAGGCAGCCGATCCCCAGCGTCTCACAGCCCTTGTCCGACCCCGCGGCGATCACCGGCAGCCCCTCCGGCAGGCCGGTCGCTCGCGCGGCCGCCGGAGTCACCCGTCCGAGCGCCTGTCCCGACTCGACCAATTCGGGCAGTTTGTCGCGTTCCAGGGGGAAGATCACCGACTTGAAATCGCGCGGGGACGCCCATCGGCGTCTCCGGTAGTCAAATGGCAGGTAGCCGATTTGCGAAGCGATGGAGTCGGCGAAGGTGCCGGTGAGACGGTAGTTCAGGAATCCCGAGATCAGGAGCAGTTTGCGGGTTGCCGCCCAGATCTCGGGCTGGTTCTGTCGAATCCAGTTCGTCTTGGCGTCTTTCTGGGCGATGGCCACGGCCTCGCTCATGCCCACCACGCGGTGGGCAAGCCGGGTCAGCGGATCGGGGAAGGTCCGGCGCTCCGCCTTGCGCTGGTCCAGCCAGAGGATCGCGGGGCGCAAGGGGCGCCCGTCGGCGTCCACGTTCACCACCGAATTGCGCTGAGTGGTTACGGCCATGCCGGCGATCTCGCCGAAAGCCGCCGGGTCCCGTTCCCGGAGTTCCGCGCAGGATCGGCACAGGCTGGCCCAGTAGACCTCCGGATCCTGCTCTGCTCGACCGGGCTCAGAACTGAAGTACGGCTCGTAGGGCACCTTCGCCCTGGCCAGCAGCCGTCCCTGGGCGTCGAAGATCATTGCCCGCAAGCTCTGGGTGCCGCAGTCGATGGCCAACAGTCTCACTTGCCAGTTCCCCCTCCCCCGTCAGGTCGTCGGTTGCGATGAGGTCCACGCCCGTGCCCAGGACGTCGGGCAGCACGATCTCGCCGGGCGCAACCCGCCGCTCCACCCGCAAAGACTTGATTGCCCGCAGGGCCGGGGAGAACAGGCGCAGCGGGATTTCCCCGGTCGTGCGCACGGGCAGGCGCGGGCGGTCGGCAAACCCGGTACGTACGGTCGTGGTCAGGGTGCGGTGCGGGTCCACCAACTCGCGTTCCGCGTATTCCTGTCCCCGGGGGCAACGATGACCCTGCACCTCCGTGCCCGTCTCGCCTCCGTCTATAACCGTCAGCTTGCAGCTAAGCGGGCACCGCACGCACACCATTCTCACGGGCATCCCCTGATACCTCCCGCAACTCGAGGGTGAGATGATCCGGCTCCCCCGAGTATTCGAGGGTGAACCGCTGCATCTCGGGCGGCCGCAGCGATGCGTATTCCCCGATCGGCGCCGACTTCCCGGCCCATCCTGCCGTCAGAGCGGCAGCCTCCAGAGTTCTTCGGGCGCGGAACCACAGGACGACTCGGCCCGGCAAGGCGGGATTGAGCCGCTGCGGCACGACTTGCCGCAACTCGCCGGCAGCGCGAACCTCCACTGCCGGCATTGCCGGTATCGCCGGCAGGCGGCCGGCAGCGTGGTCGGCGGCGGCGGCCCCCGCGATCTCGCCTCCCTCTGACACGTGGTCCACCAGGTCGTGAACCTGCAGTGAATTGCCGCAACTGAACAGGCCGGGCAAGGAAGTCTGGAGGGTCTGGTCGACAAGTGGTCCGCCGGTCCGCGGATCGAACTCCAGGCCCAGGCCGCGCAGGATCTCGTTCTCGGGGATGAGGCCGACGGAGACGATGAGGGTGTCGCAGGGGACCAGCCGCGCGGTATCGGCGATGGGACGAAGCCGGTTGTCCACCCGGCACACGGTCACGCCGCTCACTCGACCTCGTCCATGGATGCGGCTGACGGTCGCGCAGAGGTGCAAGGGGATATGGAAGTCATCCAGGCACTGGGCGAGGTTCCGGTCCAGGCCCGACGGCTCCGGCTTGATCTCGTAGACCCCCTCCACGCTCGCGCCCTCGAGGGTGAGCCGGCGGGCGACGATTAGACCTACGTCTCCCGACCCCAGGACCACGCACCGCCGGCCGGGGAGGAGGCCTTCGATGTTCAGCAGGCGCTGCGCCGTGCCGGCGGGGTATACTCCGGCCGGCCGGTCGCCGTGGATGAACACCTGGCGCGCCGTGCGCTCCCGGCATCCGGTGGCCGCTACCAGGCTGGAGGCGGTGAGTTCGAAGACGCCCCTTCTCGGGCATTGCAGCGTCAGCGTGAACCGCCGATCGTCGCGTCGGATCGCCAGGAGGAACACCCCGGTCAAGATGGGGATCTGCCTTGCCCGCACCTGACTCAGTTCACGGTGAGCGTATTCCGGGCCGGTCAGACGGGACTGGTAGCGCAAGAGGCCGAACCCATCGTGGATACACTGTTTGAGGATGCCTCCCGGGCGATCTTCCCGCTCGACGAGGCATGCGTTCGCTCCCCGATCGCGAGCCGCCACCACCGCGGCGAGTCCGGCCGGTCCGGCACCGATCACCACGACATCCCATCGCTCATTCACCGGTCTCACCGGCCAACATGAGGGAATCGCCTCCTTGCCAGGTCACCCGCGTGGCGGGTACGGCCATCTCGCGCGCGATCAGCTTCAGGACGGAGGGCGTACAGAAACCACCCTGGCACCGCCCCATGCCGGTACGAGTGCGATGTTTGACCGCGCTCACCGTAGTCGCCGGTAGTGGCGAGCCGATGGCGGCCACCACCTCGCCTTCCGACACCTCCTCACAGCGGCAGACGATACGGCCATAGGCTGGATTCCGCAGGATGAGCCGGTGCCGCTCCTCGAGGGTCAGGCCGGAAAGGGAGGGCGGGGACTTTCGGCAGGGATCAAACTCCGGGCGGGCGCGGACTTGGACTTCCCGGCGCAGCATGGCCACCACCAGGTCGCGCACGTCCTCGGCTATGGCGGGCGCTGCGGTGAGACCGGGGGACTGGATGCCGGCCACGTGGATCAGGTTGGCGACGCGCCGGGACTCTTCGACGACGAAATCCTCTTCAAAGGTCACCGCCCGGACGCCGGCAAAGTAAGCGATAATCTGGTCCGGGCGAAGCTGGGCATTGAGCGGCATATGCCGGTGCAGCAGCGCTTCCAGTTCCTCGCACGAAGTGCCGTGGTCCTCGCGGTCCGGCACCTCGTCAGCCGTCGGTCCCAGCAGGAGGTTCCCCTCGATAGTGCGACTGACGCCCCCGCCCTTGGTGCGCCCCGGCCGTCGGATCCACATCATCCCGAGGCTCCGGCGCTGGAGGTCCCCGGTGCTCCGGTCGGTGATCGCCATTACACCCTTGCGGGGGTGGATGGTGTAAAATCGGTCATCCGCCAGCTCTGCCACCCGATCGGCCCATACGCCTGCGGCATTGATCACCACCCGGCCCCGTAGTCGGCCCCGGTTGGTGCGGACTCCCGTGATTCGCCCGCCCTCGACGTCCAGGCCGATAACGGCCGTGTTCAGGAAGATGCGGGCGCCATTCTGCACCGCGTTATCAGCGCAAGCTATCGTCACCTGGTCCGGGGCCACCACGCCCGAGTCCGGCAGAAGGATGCCGCCTTGCTGGGCGGGCCAGGCATGGGGCTCCAGGCGGAAGACGCCGGCGCGGCCGAGCAGGCGCAGGTGCTCCTCGCCGTTGCGGCGCGCCC
>DOZU01000077.1:8539-8865 GCA_003517845.1 Clostridiales bacterium
GGGTCCCCCCCGCGGTGGCGGCCCCCCCGCCGATAGGCCAGCGGATACAGGGCGCCGTACCAGTGCCGGGGGAACAGGTAGATGGCGCCCGACCAGTCGAGCTTGAAACCAAGTTCGGAAGACAGCTCACGGTACATGCGATTGCCTCGGGCGTTGTATGCGGCCTTCCTCGTCCCCGGAGTAGCGGCCAGGCAAGGGTGGATGATGCCGTTGTTGCGACCGGAGGCCCCGCGGCCAACGTCATCTTCCTTCTCGAGCAGAGCCACGGCGATGTCAAAGCGGCGTAGCTCGCGGGCCAGCATGCAGCCGATGATGCCGCCGCCGAT
>DOZU01000077.1:9191-11132 GCA_003517845.1 Clostridiales bacterium
TGATGCCGCCGCCGATGATCACGGCGTCGAAGCCCCGGCCCTCGAGTGCGTCATCGAGCCGGCGGGGAACCGGCAGGGGTTGTGGTTCGATCCCTTTCACCCGGACGTCGTTGACCACGCCCCGATAGCCCTGGCCGGCGGCCGCGTAACCCGCGGCCACAAAATCCCGCCAGGCCGGGACCATGCCCTCCAACCGGATGGATTGGCGCCATTCATGGGCGGTAACCCCGGTCACTCCAGCCCTTCGCAACCTGGTATGGACCGCTTCCACGCCCATGAGCGCCATCGCCCCAGTCATCCGGATATCCGGACCTTTCTGGGTAAATGGTATGCCGGGGGAGGCACGCTGTCAACGGTCAAGATCACGTTCCTGCGCAAGCCAGGGGGGACGCCGTCTCGGCCCCACGGTGGAGACCAACACCTCAAGCGAGCGGGCGAGACGGGCGCGGGGTAAGGCGACCAGGTGATTGCCCGCCGTGACCGCGTTGAGGGAGCAGTGGCCCGTTTGTCCGGCCGCGTGATATGTGGACAGGAGGGTCAAGGTTTGTATTTCATGAGGATCAACATAATCACCGTTAGCCCGACTGCTTGCCATACAGGTCCAGGTCGGTGGGTTTCCCGTGGGAAACAGGAGGGCGCCGCCTCCACGGCGAACCCACATATTGACACGAGACAGCACTATTCCCAGTTGAGCGCGGCTAACCAGCGGCTCGAGCAGACGCCATGGAGCCGGGGTTCGGTGGCCACGACCAGCGCCGCTCAGCCGCAGACCGCTAGGCGGCAGAGGGGGCAATCCATGCCAAATGGCAACTGCTTGAAATGCGGCGAGCCAATCCTCCAAGGACTGCAACCGCACTATTGTGAGGAATGTCCAGCGGAACTCGGCCTCAACTATGAAGACGACGTGTAGAAGCGGCTCGATGGAATGAAGGTTGGTCGTTCGGCGGCGGAGGGCGTTGCGGTGGCGGTACTCTTCAACAACTGCCGGTGCCGCGACCACGCGGGGCTCTATGGGGCCGGAGCCTTCTACGACCGCGGTGTGGTCGGCGTGCAGGCGGACATGCCCGACGAGCCGGGCACACTGGCCCGCGTCCAGTTTGGGACGTGGGTCCGGTCCGAGCAGTTGCCGATGGCCACTGCGGCGACGACTGCCCCGTATGCGGCGTTCTTCAACGTCAACGGCCACTTCAAGCAGCGCTCTGTCATCTAGAGATGGCCGGGGGGACGGGCGGAGGTGGTCGCGCCGAACTAGGCGCTGCTGAGCTGGGTCGTTAGACCCCCAGAGGAATGACATGGACGACTCTTTAGAGAAGGAGACGCTGAGCATGGCCAGACAGCGCTATTCGGTCACGTCGCATCCTATCGACACGCTCCTGACTTGGGTCAAGGCGGGCGAGATCGCCATCCCTGAGATTCAGCGGCCGTTCGTGTGGGAGCCAACCAAGGTTCGGAACCTGCTCGACTCGCTCTATCAGGGCTACCCGGTCGGCTACTTCATCGCCTGGCGCAACCCGACGGTGAAGCTCAAGGACGGTACGCCCGCGGCGGGCAAGCGCATTCTCATCGACGGCCAGCAGCGGGTCGCTGCGCTGATGGCCGGGTTGCTCGGGCGTGAAGTCCTGACCAAGGACTACGAGACCGTCCGCATCCGCATCGCATTCCACCCGCAGACTGAAAAGTTCGAGGTTGCCAACGCTGCCATCCTATAGATGTGGCGTGGATCGAGGACGTGGCCGCCGTCTTCACGCCCGATGCCGACATGATCGATTTGACGGCAGATTATGCCGCAAAGAACCCTGCGGCGGATCGCAAGATCGTCGGGAAGGTCTTGCAGAAGCTCGGCAAGATCATCTTCAACCACGTCGGCCTGATCGAACTGGCCGAGGACCTCGACATCGAGACGGTCACCGAGATATTCATATCCTAATTTCGAATTGTATG
>DOZU01000035.1 GCA_003517845.1 Clostridiales bacterium
GATGCTGGAATAGGCCAGGCGCCGTTTGAGGTCATACTGGGTGACGGCCACCGCCGACCCGAGCAGGATGGTCACCACCGACAGCACGAGCACGACGGTGTTCCAGCCGGTAGCCTGGAGGAACTCCAGCCCGAACACCTCGTACATCACCCGTAACAGCCCGTAGGCCCCCGTCTTGATCATGATGCCGGACAGCAGGGCGCTCGCGGGCGAAGGGGCCACGGGATGGGCATCCGGCAGCCACATGTGCAAGGGCACCATGCCGGCCTTCATCCCCAGGGCGATCACGAACCCGGCGAAGGTCAGGAAGGCGACCGGCGAAGCTTCGGGGATCAGACCGCGACCGCCCAGTGCCACCGAGCCCGCCATCTCGAACGTGGCGACCATGGAGAAGAAGAACATGAGGCTGCCGGCCACCGTCATGAACAGGTACTTGAGGGCCGCCTGCACCGCGGCCGGCGTCTCCTCGTGGATCACCAGCACCGCCGCGGGCAAGGACATCAACTCGAAGAAGAGGAAGAACGAGAACAGGTCGCCGGCCATGAAGGTGCCGGCGGCGCCGCTCAAGGTCACCAGGAGGAAGGCGTAGTAACGGTTGACGCCATGCTCGCCCTTCATGTAGGTCAGGGAGTATAGCGTGGCCAGGAGCCAGATGACCGCGGTCAGGGAGGTCAACAGGAAACCGAGCGCGTCCAAGCGGAAGGTCAGGCCGAGCGGCATCAAGATCCGCACCGAGCCGACGATCACCGCGCCCTCCTGAATCGCCGGGAAAAGGGTGAAGGACAACGCAGCGGTGGCCCCCGCCGTGAGTACCGAGAGCCAGTCCCGTACGGCGGGCCAGCGCAGGCCGGCGAGGTAGCAGGCGACCGCCCCGATTATGGGCAGCAGCACGATGATCGCCGGCACCACGCTATACACTTCTGCCGCCACGTTCATCCACCACTCCCCCTATCGGCGCCCCTGCCGAGGTTAGCGACCTAACAGGACCCTTGCCGCCTCGCCGAGGACGGAGATGACCGGTCCGGGGATGACGCCCAGGATCAGGCAGGCCGCTCCCATCCCGAGCACCGGCCAGAGCATGCTCGGAGGCCCCTCGGGGCGCGCCTGCCCGGGAGCGGGAGGGCTGCCGAACCAACCGGCGATGACCAGCGGGAAGTAGTACAAGGCGCTGAGTAGACTGCTCAACAAGATGACCACCGCGGCCAGCGGTTGTCCAGCTTCCAGCGTCCCCAGCACCATGTACCACTTGCTCACGAAGCCGTTGGTGAGCGGTATGCCCACCATGCCCATCGCCCCGATCGTGAACGCTATCATGGTGAGCGGCATTTGCCGGGCGATGCCGTGCAGGTCGGCGATACGTCGTTTGCCCGTACGATGGATGATCAGGCCGGCACTCAGGAACAACATCCCCTTCAGCAACGCGTGATTGACGATGTGCAGGATGGCCCCGGTGAGGGCAACGGGGTTGAGGACACTGAAGGCGAGGTAGATGTAGCCAATCTGGACCACGGTCGAGTAGGCGAGCATGCGCTTGAGGTCGGTCTGGGTCATGGCGAACAGCGCCCCGAAGATCATCCCTCCCACCGCCAGCACGCCCAGGAACGCCGGCATGGCCCGGACCACCGCCGGCGACGCCGACAGGACCGACGCGAACAACCGGAACAGGGCGATGATCCCCGCCTTCACCGCCAGGCCGGACAGCACGGCGCTGGCCGGCGAAAGCGCGCTGGAGTGAGCGTCGGGCAGCCATATGTGCAGCGGGAAGAGCGCGCTCTTCATGCCATAGCCGGTGGCGAGCAGGGCCACCGCCGCCAGGACCGTCCGCGGGTAACCCGCCGCGACGTCGGGCAAGGCCGTTGCCAGGTACGCGTAGTTGAGGTGGCCGGTCACCATGTAGATCAAGGATATGCCGAGCAAGATGCACCCGGCGGCCACCGCACTTAGCAGCAAGTACTTCAGTGCCGCCTCAAGGCTGTCCATGCGGTCGCGCACGGAAATTATGCCGCAGGCGGCCAGCGAGTAGATCTCGGTGAACACGAACAGGTTGAAGAGATCGGCGGCGCTGGCGACGCCAAGGAGGCCCGCCAGCAGGAGCAACATCAGGCTCCAGTACCAGCGCAGGGCAGCCGGGTTGAGATCATGGGGCACATCGCGGGCGGAGAAAGCAATCACCGCCACGTAGATCAGGGAGAAGAAGAAGCTCAAGAAGGCGGAGAAGGCATCCACCCGAAGCTCGACGCCCCAGGGCGGGGGCCAGTCGCCCACCAGGTAACTGATGGCCTGCCCGCGCGCCGTGATGATGAGCAGGGCCGCCGCGCAGCCAGTGGTCAGCAACACCGTGCCCAGGGCGATCCGGTACCCCCGGCCGCCTTGGCGGCCGAACACGGGGACGAAGAAAGCCCCGGAAAGGGGGATCACAACCAGCAGGACTGCCAGGTGGTCCATTGCGTCAGCTCCGTAGCTTCTCCAGGCGGTCCACGTCCAGGGTACCGCACTGCTCGTATAGCTTCACGATGAGGCTCAAGGCATAGGCTGTGGTAGAAACGGCGATGACGATCCCTGTAAGCACGGTGGCCGCCAGCAGCGGGTTCGTGTAGGTCAGCCCCTGAACTGGTCCGCCCCGCCGCATGATCGGCGAGAGGGTCCCGTGCGCGTAACCGATTGAGACCATGAAGAGGAAGATCCCCGTCTCCATGATGTTCATGCCCATGACTTTCTTGATCAGATTGGCGTGGGTCAGCATCGTGTGCAATCCGATGAGAAACAGCATGATGCCGGCCAGGTAGTTGAGACGCAAGAACAGGTCCAGGCTAATCACGGCTCACGTCTCCCCCGCCAGATGGACGAGCAGGTTGATGATGGTGGCCGCCACCTTGACGCCGACGCCCAGCCCGATCAGCCAGATGGTGCCGCCCGAGAAGAGCTGCCCCCGCACCCCGAGCGGGACGCCGGCGGCTGCATTGGCGAGGAAGTTGGCTCCCAGCAGGATGCCGCCCAGGCCAACGAGCACATACCAGAAGGCGGCCGCCCCGTCGGCGATCTCGCCCCAGGCCAGCGGCAACTTCTTCACCGTCCGCTTGGGCCCGAAGACGAAGAGGTACAGGGCCATGCTCCCCCCCAGGATGGTCCCGCCCGCAAAGCCCCCGCCCGGCGACACATGGCCATACACGATCACATAAATGCCGAAGATCTGGACGAAAGGGATGACCATGCGGGATACCATCCGCAGGATGACGTCGTCGCTTGCCGCCATCGGCCGGGCGACCAGCGTGCCCGAGTGTCCGGCCAGCACCGCGGCGGCGGCGCCTACGGCGGTGAACAGCACGGTGGCTTCCCCCATCGTATCGTAACCGCGGTAGTCGAAGATGATGGCGGTGACCGTGTTGGGTATGCCGGACTGCTCGCATTCTTCGTCGAGGTAGAACCGCATGACTTCGTTGCGGGCCGGGGCGTCCACCCGGCCAAAAGCCGGGGCCTCGCTGAGCGCCAGCGCCAGCACATAAGCTATCGCCACGACCAGCAAGAAGGCGGGTAATTGCCTCATGCGCTCTCATCCTCCGTGCGGCGGGTGCGGGCAATCGCCAGGAGGAACAGGAGGGTGGTCACGCCTGCCCCCAGCGCCGCCTCGGTGATGGCCACGTCCGGCGCCCGCAACTGCTGCCAGGTCATGGCCATGACCAGGCTGTAGGCCGCGAACACGATGGTAGCGGCCAGGAGATCGCGGGTCCGCGCCACGATGATGGCACAGGTTAGCAGGAACACCAGGGAGCCTACGCCAAACCACCCGATCATCGTCCGTCTCCCATGGTCCGGCCTCGCAAGTCCAGGATCCGGGTACCGGATGCGGGAGCCACGCCGGCCCGCAGGGCCGCCCGGGCCATGATGTGGGTGGCCGTCGGCGAGGTAATCCAGTGGAATAGGATGAGGATGGACAGCTTCAAGCTGAAGACTGACCAGCCATGATAGACCGCCAGGCCGAGTAACACCAAGCCGGCCCCCAACGTGTCACACTTGGCGGCCGCATGCATCCGCGTGTAGGCGTCGGGCATGCGGAACAGGCCCAGGGTACCCACGGCCAGGAAGAATAGCCCGGCCAGGAGGAGTGCGCCGGCCAGCAGTTCCAGCACTTCAGGTGCTCCCTTCCAGGTACTTGGCTATCCCCACCGTCGCGACGAAGCCGATGATGGCATATACCATGGCCACATCCAGAAAGAACTCCTCGCGGAAGAACGAGGACATCATGGTGATGATCACCATCGTCTTGGTGGAGATCACGTTGATGGCGACCACCCGATCGGCCACCGTGGGCCCAAGCGCCGCCCGCCAGAGACAGGCGAACAAGAGCGCCAGTATCCCCAGACTGGCGGCAGGCAGCAAGATGCTCAACTGCCTCTCCCTCCTGAACCTGAACGCTCCATGGCGATCAATCGCTGCTCCATCGCCGCCTCCGGCAAGGAGGCCGCCGCCTCCCGGGTCAGGGCGTGGACTACCAGGACGTCATCGTGCAGGTCCACGGTGAGAGTGCCGGGGGTGATGGTGATGGAGTTGGCGAGCAGGGTCCGCGGGGCCTCCCCTTGCAGCGCCGTCCGGAACAACACCAGGTGCGGCTCGATGGGGAGCTGCGGGTGCAAGACGATCGCCGCCACCTGGACGTTGGCCTTCACCAGATCGAGCAGCAGGAAGTACAGGTAAGCTGCGAGCCGCGGCAAGTTGCGCAGCCGGAAGGCGGTCATTTCGCCTTCGGCGAAGGTCAAATCGCGGTTGGCGCGAAGGACCAGGAGGACAACGCCAACCCCGAACAATAGATGCTGCCAGTGCAGGCTCCCCGCGATTGCCACCCAGAAGCCAAAGAGGAGGACTGCCGGACCAAGCTGCCTTGCATGTCTCATACCCGGCATATACTCCATACCATTCTCAGCCGCTTCCCGATTTCCTGCTGGCAAGGGCTGGACGGACCAATGTCCAGCAACTGCCAATTCGCCCAGTATTCTGTCTGCCTGCTCGGCGGCAAAGTCCGGGGAGGACTTCTCGACACCAGGGCGAATGCTCACGAAGACTTGGAGGTCGCGCTGAGCTTGGCCTCATGTTCCAGGGCAGTTGTGGGGAATGGCGGTCAGAGTTGAGTTGAAGAATGCTTCCATGTATCGGCTGGCCTTCGTCCTGTTCGGTTTCTGGGTGCTGCTGTCGGGCCGGCTGGACGCGATGCACCTCGGTTTCGGTCTAGGCTCGGCCCTGCTGGTGAGCCTCTTCGCCCGTAGTCTACTCGCGATGGGCCGCGACGAGCCCCTCGGCGGCATTCGCATGCTCATCCGGTTTGTCCCCTATGTCGGCTGGTTGATCTACCAGATAATCATAGCCAACATCGATGTGGCGCGCCGGGCGATAAGCCCGCGGATGCCCATCTACCCCGGCATCATAAAGGTCACTTCTCGTTTTGGCGGCGATCTCGCCCTCACCGCCTTGGCCAACTCCATCACCCTGACGCCCGGCACCATGACGGTGGACGTGGTAGGAAGGGACCTGTACATTCATTGCCTGGCGATTGAAGACGAGCAGAAACTCATGGAGGTCGAACGCAACTTCGAAGACCATGTCGAGCGCTTGTTCGGAGGTAGAGGATGAGCGTTTTCGTGTTCATCGTGCTGGCGTTGTGTCTCACTGCCCTGCTATGCGTCTACCGGCTCATAGTCGGTCCCACGCTGCCCGACCGCATAGTGGCGGCGCAAGCCATCACCACCAAGACCTTGGCCGTCGTGGCGCTGCTGGCGTTCGTGTATGACCAGATGATCTTCCTCGACATCGCGCTGACTTACGCCTTGCTGGCGTTCTTGTCGGTACTGGCCATCGCCAGGAGCCTGGAAGGAGGGAAGGTGTGCTGATAGTCGAGATCTTCGCCGCCGTCCTCCTCTCCCTGGGGGCATTGTTCTTCCTCATCGGGACGGTCGCCCTGCTCCGGTTCCCGGAGGTCTATACCCGGCTGCATGGCGTCACCAAATGCGATACCCTGGGACTGGGGCTTGTCCTAGGAGGGCTAATCCTGTATGAGGGCGCAACCCTGGCGAGCGTGAAGATGGTGTTCATCATCGTCTTCGTCTTCCTCACCAGTCCCACGGCGGCTCATGCCTTGGCCCGGGCGACCTACAAACATGGCGTGAAACTGTGGGAGAAGAGCGTCGTGGACCGGTACAGGGAGCTGGGCAATGGGGATATCTGAGTTCATCCTGATGTCGCTTCTCGTGATACTGGCGATCGTCGCCGTCTTCATGCGCGACCTGCTTGCGGCGACGGTCGTCTTCATGGTCTACAGCCTGGTCATGGCGATAGTGTTCACCGAGTTGCGGGCCCCCGATGTAGCCTTGACCGAGGCTGCGGTTGGCGGTGGTATCACCACCCTGCTTTTCGTCATCACCATCTCCAAGACCGCCCGGAGAGAAGAGGATGACTAGACATCTGGCCCCGCTTCCTCGTGTTGCTGGTGGCGGGGGCGATACTCACCCTCGCCGTAACCGACATGCCGGCCTTCGGCGATCCCGAGGCACCTGCTCACCAGCATGTCGCCCCCCGCTACATGGCCATGGCCTATGAGGAGACCGGGGTGACCAACATGGTCACCGCCATCCTGGCCGATTACCGCGGGTATGACACTCTGGGCGAACTGACGGTGATCTTCACCGCCGGCGCCGCCGTGCTGTCGATTCTGGCAGGGAGAAAGCACAAGTGACGAGCGTAATCATCCGGACCGTTGCTCGGATACTCGTCCCCTTCATCCAGCTGTTTGGGATGTATGTCATCGTGCACGGGCCCGTCAGCCCCGGCGGCGGGTTCCAGGGCGGGGTGATTGTGGGGGCGAGCATCATACTGCTGGCGCTGTCTTTCGACTTGGCCAGCGCCGAGGCGAGAGCAAGACGTGAGATTCGTATCGCCATGGATAGCATAGCATCC
>DOZU01000203.1 GCA_003517845.1 Clostridiales bacterium
CTCCTGGAGTTTCGAGGTATCCTGTATGATTTTGAGGGCGACCTGGTTCGGGTGGACCCTGACGGATGGCTCACGCTGGGCCTGCCGGGCGGACGCACCCGCAGGGTCAGCTTGTCGGCGGCGACGGCCCTGTATCGTCAGGGGGCGCCGGCCACCATCGCCGATCTGGCCGTACTGGATGAAGTGCGCGCCGTGGTGTCCCCCGGGGGCGAAGTCCGATACCTGGAAGCTTCCCTCGCCGACGCCTCCGGACGGCTGGCCTCGCTGGACCCAGGCGCCGCCGTGCTGGCGTTCTTCCCCCGGGAGGGGGGCGAACGCCGGAGCTTGCGAGTCGCCGCGGACGCAGTGCTGGTGCGAAATGGCAGTAGTGCTCGACTGCAGGACTTCCACCCCGGCGATGAGCTGTACCTGTTGTTCCGGCAGTCAACCGGCGAGGTGCGGCTGTTATGGGCGACCCGGATCGACCTTGCGGGGCAGATATTGGCGGTTGACCTGGCGGGACGGCGGCTGGATGTCGGCTTGGCCGGAGATCGGCGCCGCCTGTTCGGCATGGCACCCTCACCGCTGACCCTGATCAACGGGCGCCCCTCGGGATGGGAGACCATCCAGCCGGGGGACCTGGTACGGTTGGCCCTGGGGGAGGACGGGATGGTCACTTTCCTCGATGTCTCCCGCCCTGGAGACTCCGGGGCGACGGGGCAGCACCCATGAACGGTCGAGGGATCGCCGTCGGGTTACTCCTCCTCCTGGCTTTGGGGAGGGTGGCGGCGTCGCCGCCGCCCGGCGCCCTCGAGGAGACCGGCGGCCACGCGGGGCGGTTGGGCGCAGCGGCGGCCGTCCCGGTGCCCGTGCCCGATCGGGCGGCCGCCCGGGAGGCCATGGCCGTCAACTTGCGGGCCATGGGCGCCGACAGTTTTGTAGACGCCACGGCCAGCAGCGGCCGAGGAATACTGATCGCGGTCATCGATACCGGCGTCGATCCGGGTCACCCGGACCTCCAGTTCACCCCGGACTGGGAGCGCAAGATCGCCGACTGGGTCGACTTCACCGGCGAGGGCGACGTGAACATCACCGTGAGCATCCGGGCGCCCCGAGGGGGCTGGGTCGATACGCCGGTGGGCCGGGTGAATCTGGGCCGCATCACCTCGCAGAGCGGCCGCTATCGCCTGGGAAGGTTCTCGGAACGCCAGCTTTCACCAGAGGGTCCCCTGGGGGAAGACATCAACCGCAACGGCAAGGCGGGGGATGCCATCCTGGTGCTGGTGACCGACGGCCAGCAGCCCGGAGTGTACGACACAGTTCATGTCGATACTGACGGCAACCGGGATTTCACCGATGAGGTCGCCTTGCGGGAATTCCGCGTTGGACATGAGGTGGGCCACTTTCCCGGCAGGACACCCGGCGCGCAGGACGAGCGGGTTGCCTTCGTGGCCGCGCGGATAGCCGGGGCTGGAGACCACGTCAGCCTGGGATTCGACGCCAACGCCCACGGCACCCATGTGGCCGGCGTGGCGGCGGCTTTCGGCGCTCATCGTGGCGGGATGAGTGGCGTGGCGCCCGGCGCCCGGTTGCTCGTACTGAAGGCCCTGGACGCGGCGGGCGACGGTTACTGGTCGGATATTGCCGAGGCGATGGCCTACGCCGCCGAGCAGGGCGCCCACATCGTACTCCTGAGTCTGGCCGGCGGGCACGCTCCGGGGTCGCTCGTGGCCGAAACCCAACTCATGCGGCGGCTGACGGAACAGTACGGCACGGTGTTCGTCGTGGCGGCGGGGAACCTCGGGCCGGGACTGGGCAGTTTCAACGCCCCGGGCGACCCCGAGCTGCATCTGGCGGTCGGGGCCTACATGTCGCCTGCCATGTGGCAGGTCCAGTATGGCTACGAGGTGCCGGTCGAGGGCGTATGGCACTTCAGCGCCAGCGGTCCCGGTCCTGACGGCAGCCTGGGCCCTGTGACCCTGGCTCCCGGTTCCGCGGTCGCCCCGGTGCCTTACTGGCTGTTCGCCTCCGGTTATGCCCGCTTCGAAGGCACTAGTCAGGCCGTGCCCCATCTGGGAGGTCTGCTGGCGCTGGTCATGGAGGAAGCGCGGGCGGAAGGCGTGGGCATCACGCCCCGCGCCATCCGCCGGGCCGTCGAGGAGGGGTCCCGCCCGATCCCCGGGGTGCCGGCCGTACGCCAGGGCCATGGGTTGGCCGAAGCGCCGCGGGTGTGGGCCGCACTGGTCCGAGGACCGGCGGCCGGCATTCGGGCCCGGCAGGTCGGTGCGGGGGCCGCGGTCGGCGGCATCTACTCGCGAGGCCCGCTCGTGGCCGGCGCCTCCCTGCAGGTCGACAACGAGCTGGGGATTTTCCGGCGCCTGGCGGTGAGCGGACCGGCGTGGATGGCCGCCGACCGCCGCCACTTGAGCCTGCCCGCGGTGACCGCCCGTCACCTGGAAGTACGGTTCGGCAATCTCCCGGGCCCCGGCTTGCACAGCGAGATGTTGCTCCTGGACGACCCGGCCACTCCCGGGACGGATCTGACTTTCCCCTTGACCTTCGCGATACCGCATGCGTTCCCCGACGACGGCGGGCTCCGTTTCAGCGGCGACCTGGCCCCGGGCGGTTCCGCGCGCCATTACCTCGATATCCCGCCCGGCACCGCCACCTTGCACATACGTTTGAGCGTCCCGGCCGCCCGGGGACAAGCCTGGTTGCACCTGCTGCGCCCGGACGGGCGCGAGCTATGGGCTACCGGCCCGGTGGGCCAGCCGGAAGAGCCCGGAGGAGTTCCCGCCGAGCGAGCGGAATGGAGCGTGCACTCGCCTGTGCCTGGGGTGTGGGAACTGGTGGTGATGAGTTCCCCCGCCCTGTCCCGGTACGGTCTCAGGTCGACCGGCTATAGCCTCGAGGCGCAGGCCCGAGGGGTACGCCTCGAACCCGCGCGTCTGCACCTGGGCGGCCCGGCAGGGGGCGGTGCCCTGGAGTCCGCGTTTACCGTACGACCATGGCCGGATACCGTGCGGGCTCGGGCACTGGCCTTCGCGGTGAACGACGGGGATCCCCCGATCCCCGGCCTGCATCAGGTGGAGGGAGGCCACAGCCGGGCGATCGCCCTGCGCCCGGTGGGACCAGGCGTGACTTACTTGCGGGTGGAGGTGGGCAATGCTCCCGTGCCCGGCGCCGACCTGTCCCTCACGCTCTACCACCGCGACCCGCTGACCGGCCGCTGGACGGAACTCGCGAATGCCGCCTCACCGGGGACGGCCCGGGAAGTCATCGAGTTGTCCCATCCCCCTCCGGGCGAACTCATCGCCTACGTTGAGGCGGCCGGCTTCTCGGGGCCGACGAGCTTCGAACTCAGAGAACTGGCCTTATCCGACCCGGCCTGGTTGGCCGTATCGGACTTGCCCGGGGAGATACGCGCCGGGCAGACGGCGGAGTCATCGGTGATTGCCATTGCCCCGGAGCAGCCGGGCGAGCACCACGGCCTGATTCTGCTCCGGGATGACGTGACCGGCGACGTGCTGGCGGCGCTCCCGGTGCTGGCCACAACCCGGCCGGAACTGGAAGTGGAAGTCCTGGCGCCGCCCCTCGTCCCCGGCCGCCGCGAGCTGGTGATGGTCCGCGTTCGGGAAGCCGCTACCGGGCACCCGGTCTCTGTCTCCATCGAGATCGGAGGACGCCGCTGGAGCGCCCCGCGGGGAGAAGTCGCGTACCCGGTCACGCCCGTCGCGCAGGGGGAGCTGGCGGTGAACGTATCGGTGCGCGACCCGAGATACGCGCCGCTCGCTGCCGTGTTTCGGCTTCCCGTGTCCGCCGAGCATCCGGTGGCGCTACCCGGGGAAGCCAGGGCGAGCGACGTGGACCGACAGAAGGTCCGCAACTTCCTGATGGGCAGGTAGGGAGAGGGTGCCCGCTCCCACGAGACGAAGAGGATCAGCCAGTTCAGCGGGCGAACTGATTCTTGACCTGGATTCGAGGTGAGGCGTTTGACGGCACCTGGCCTGCCGGTATTGGCGACGGTTCAGCTTTCGGCCGCGGCCGAGCCCAACGAAGCGGGCTTTGAAGATCTCCTGCTCAAGCCCGCGGGCGAGGCTGGAGAGCGGGGAGCGGAGTTGGTGCTCTTCCCGGGATACCTGGGACTAGCGTTGCTCGGGGCGGGGTGGCGGTTCGAAGACGACCTCCGCCGGGCCGCCGACCTGCGCTGGCCCTACATCGATGCCTGTGCGCGGGTGGCGCGGGCTGCCCGCGTCCATCTGGTTCCCGGGACGATGGTGGAACCGGGGCCGGAGGGGCTGGTGCATGCCGCCTACCTGTTTTCGCCCCGAGGGGAGATCCTGGCGCGCCGGCTCCAGGTGCACCTCGGCCCCCGGGAACGATCCTGGGGCTTGACCGGTGGACATGCGCTGGAGGCCATGGATACGCCGTGGGGGAAGATGGGCCTGCTGCTGGGGTCGGATGTCCGCTACCCCGAGGTGGGGCGAATCCTGGCGCTGCAGGGGGCGCGTCTGTTCCTCGCTCCGGCAGCCCATGCTGCTCCGATCAACTCCTGGCGCCAGGCGGCCGGAGTATGGCGGGAAGCGCAGGCCAACCAGGTATATGCCGCCGAAGCGTGCTTGCAGGGGGAACTGGGCGGCCGTCAGTTCGGCGGCCATAGCGGGGTATATGCTCCCAATGAGATCACCCAAGGCGAAACGGGAGTGGTGGCCCGGGCAGGTGAGGGACGAGATCTGCTCATGGCGGCGCTGGACGGGGGATTCGCCAGCCGCATACGCCGTTACCGCGCCCTGGATTTGATGGCCTGGCGTGTCTACGCGAGGGAGATGCCCCTCGCCTATGCCCACCTCGAGGGAGGAGGGACGGCATGAGACGCCTGGGCCGCGTCAAGAGCGATGTGCTCCGCAGGTATCTCGGGTGGCGAGGCCGCCGGGAGCTGGTCCACCGGTACCTGTCCCGGTGCGGCTTCCCCGATCTGCGGGCCCGGCCGACCGTCGAGCGCGGGCAATTGCGGGTCGCCGCCCTGCAGGTTGCAGCACGCCCGTTCGGCAGCCCTGGTCAGTTCGTAGCGGATATGTATCGGGCCATGTTGCCGGCGGTGGAGCAGGGTGCCCGCCTGGTAGCCTTCCCCGAAGATGTAGCGACGGGACTGATGGCGATGTTGCCCGGGTCCTCCCGGCTCTTCAAGGCCGGGCCGTCCGCCTTCAGCGGCGGGTCCACCATCCGCGTAGCCGACTTATATGCCCTCGCCGACCCCGCGATGCGCGTCATCTACCACGAGA
>DOZU01000173.1 GCA_003517845.1 Clostridiales bacterium
TCTCCGGCTACTACGGGTTCGGCAACGCGGGCGATGAGGCCATGCTGCTCTCGATGGTCCAGTCCCTTCGGGCCATCGAGCCCGCGATCGAACTCACCGTGCTGTCGGCGAACCTCGCGAAGACCCGGGCCAACCATCCCGTGTCGGCCATCGGCCGCCAGGATCTGCCGGCGATCGGCATGGCGCTAGGGCGGGCTGATGCGCTGATCAGCGGGGCGGGCAGCTTGCTGCAGGACGTCACCAGCCGGCGCAATGTGTACTACTACCTGGGGGTAATGGGCCTGGGCCTGGCCATGGGCAAGCCGCTGATCGTCTACGCCAACGGCATCGGACCCATTCGGGCCGCTGCGGCCAGGCGCCTCACCGCCGGCGTCCTCACCCGAGCGCGGCTGATCACGGTGCGGGACGAGCAATCATTGCGGGAACTCGCGACCATGGGAATTCGGGGCATCTTGAGCGCCGATCCCGCGCTGGCCCTGGTTCCGCCTGGACCGGAACGGGGGCGGGCGATCCTGCGGGACCTGGGCGTGGAAGGGGATGGTCCGCTGGTCCTCGTGGCGCCCCGCCAATTCCCGGGCTCCGACCGGGCTTTTGCCGCCCTGGCCGCGGCCGCGGATTACCTCGTGCGGACCTGCCGCGCCCGGGTGCTCTTTGTGCCCATGCAACTCCCGGAGGATGGCCACGCAGCGGCCGCCATCCGCGAACGCATGCGGGAACCCGCGGTCGAATTGCGGGAGGCTCTGCCGCCGGTCGACCTGCTCAGCTTGACGGGTCAGGCCCGCGTCCTCCTGGGCGTACGCCTGCATGCCCTGATCTTCGCGTCGATCATGGGGGTGCCGGCGCTCGGCATCGCTTATGATCCCAAGATTCCCGGTTTCACGGCCAGCGCGGGCCTGCCCTCCCTCACCCCCGGCGACTTGCGGGCGGAGGACGTGCTGATCGAGGTGGACCGGCTATTGCGCGAGGGAGCGGCCATCCGCCGAGAACTCGCGGCCCGGATGCAGACCCTGAGGGAGCAGGCGGAGGCTAGCGCCCGGCTGACCATGGATTGCGTCGGGCGCGGGGCATGATGCTGAGCCGCACGGAAGTCCTGGGGGTCGGCGTGGACCGGTTGACGCGAGGGCAAGCGGTGGCGCGAGCCGTCGAACTGGCTACCACCAGGCCGGGGAGCTTCGCGGTCACCCCCAACGCGGAACTCGTCTGGGCGGCCCAGCGCGACGGCGAACTCCGACAGGCTCTGAACCAGGCGGACCTGGCGGTGGCCGACGGGGCCGGCGTGGTCTGGGCCTCCCGCATTCTGGGCACGCCCGTCCCCGAGCGGGTGGCCGGGTACGATCTGATGATCGACCTCCTGGCGGAGGCGGCCGAGCGGGATCTCGGAGTATTCCTGATCGGCGGGCGACCGGGGGTGGCGGAACTCGCCGCAGCCCAGGCGCGCCGGCGTTTCCCGGCCCTTTCGGTGCTGGGGCTGGCTCACGGCTACTTCTCCCCGGCGGAGGAGACGAGAGTGTGTGCGGACGTGAAACGAGTCCGTCCCGCCTTCCTGTTCGTCGGGATGGGTGCCGCGCGCCAGGAGAAGTGGCTGGCCCGCAACCTTTCCCAGCTCGGGGCGGGTCTGGCCATGGGCGTCGGGGGCGGCCTTGACGTGCTGGCCGGCCGGGTGGCCCGCGCTCCCTCCTGGGTCATCCGCCTCAATCTGGAATGGCTTCATCGCCTGGTCCGCGAACCGGCACGCCTCCGCCGGCAGACGGCCTTGCCCGCTTTCGCGCTTGCCGTGTTGCGGCGCAGGTTGACCTGGGGGAGAAGGCGAAGACCCCCCCATTGAGGGGAGCCGGTGCGGTGAACGGCAGGATTGATGTCTTGCTGGTGGGCGGCCCTCGCAAGACCAGGGGCACCGGGGAGGAAGTAGGCGAGAACCTCGGGCTGGGGTACTTGGCGGCGGTCCTGAGGGAGCAAGGCGTTAGCGTGGAGATACTCGATGCCGGTCTCGAAGGGCTGAATGTGACCGGGCTGGTTCGGGCTATCCGTGCCCGTAGTTTCCGGGTACTGGGGTTTTCGGTGGTCGTCCAGGCGATGCTGCGTCCCACCTTGGCCACGCTCGCCGCGATCGGGGAGCGCCGGGACTATCTGACGGTCATGGGCGGTCATGGGCCGACCTTCTCTTGCCGCTCGATCCTCCGCGACGTGCCGGCCCTCGATGTCGTGGTGCGGGGTGAGGGGGAGGAGACCTTTCCCGACCTGGTCTTCCGGGTGTTAGGCGGGCAATCCTGGCACGATCGGCCTGGCTTGGCCTACCGGGCGGACGGCGGGGTGGTCGTTAACCCACCGCGGCCGCTGGTGTCCGACTTGGACCGCTTGCCTCATCCGGCCAGGGATAAGCTAACTTCGTCCTTGCAGCGGGGGACGATGGCCCGGCTGATGTCGTCGCGCGGCTGTCACGGCACGTGCGCCTTCTGCAGCATTCGTGCTTTCTATGGGGGATCGCCGGGACATGCCTGGCGCGGCCGTAGTCCGGAGGATGTGGCGGCGGAAATCGAGGAGCTGGCAGGGCGCTGGGGCATCCGCCACTTCCGCTTCAGCGACGACAACTTCATCGGTCCCGGCGGGGCCGGCCGCCGGCGGGCCGCAGCTATCGCCGATGCCATAGCCGCTCTGGGCCACGATCTCGAATTCACGGTCGCTTGCCGGCCGGATGATGTGGACCACGAGCTGTTCGCCCAGCTGAAGGCCGCCGGCCTGCACACCGTATTCCTGGGGGTCGAGTCGGGCAGCCAGCGCATCTTGGACACGCTGAACAAGCGGGTCACGGTCGAGCGCAACCGGGAGGCGGTTCGGACCTTGCGCGCGCTGGGCCTACGGCCGGGACTCGGCTTCATCATGTTCACTCCCGATACGCGGCTGGAGGACTTGCCGGCCAACTTCGAGTTCCTGCGGGAAATGGGCATCAGTTGGCGCAACACCGGTGACATGTTGGACATCCTGAACCGCCTGGAAGTCTACGAGGGCACACCCATGGCCGAGCGGCTGCGCCGGGAAGGGCGGCTGCGCGGCGACTACCAGGGGTTCGCTTATCGCATGCCCCCCGAGGTAGAAACCATATACCGCCTGCTGAAGGGGTGCCAGGATGCCGCCATGGCCGCCCGCAGGCTAGGCCGAGCCATGGGGCTGACCCGCGCCCCGGCCGCCCCCGCTCCCGCTCGACATCCGCCTAGCTGATCCGCCTGTCCCCCTCCCTCCCCGCGACCTGCCTCGAGGGGCGTCGACTGCCGGGAAGGAACTACCCGCTAGATGTCGAATTACATGCGTCGACGAGGCTCGGCTACACGAGGCCCGCAGCAGACGGGCCCACGGGCTGACCCCGGTAGGCGGACACACGTCCCCTCCGGACGACGCCACCGGCCTGGCAATCGGACCAGCAGGTATCGGGGAGCAGGGCGGGATTCAGAAGACTACCGTGGGCTGGAGCCGCGGCTCCTTCCTGCTCCGGGGGTAGGCGTGATTGTTCGAACTCAAAGGCGTGGCCAAGGTATACCCGAACCGGGTGGTGGCCCTGTCCGGGGTTGACTTGCGCATTGACCGGGGCGAGTTCGTGTTCCTGGTAGGGCCCAGCGGGGCAGGCAAGTCCACCCTGCTGAAACTCCTGTACCGCGAGGAGACGGCCACGCGAGGTCAGATCCTCTTCAATGGGCGCAACCTGGGTCGGCTGCATCCTTCGCTGGTCCCGCACATCCGGCGGAAGGTAGGCGTCGTCTTTCAGGATTGCAAGCTCCTCCCGAACAAGACGGCCCTGGAGAACGTGGCGTTTGCGCTCGAAGTGACCGGCGCCAGCGGCCGCGAGATTCGC
>DOZU01000066.1:0-3242 GCA_003517845.1 Clostridiales bacterium
CAAACTCCTGCAGATGCTCGGGGCGGAAGTGGTATTGACCTCCGCGGCGGAAGGCATGGCCGGGGCAGTACGCAAGGCGGAAGAGCTGCACCGCCAGATCGCTCCCAGCGTGATGCCCCAGCAGTTCGAGAACCCGGCCAACCCGGAGATCCACTCCCGGACGACCGCCGAGGAGATCTGGGAGGATACCGGGGGCGAGGTGGACATATTGGTGTCCGGAGTCGGGACGGGCGGCACGGTTACGGGAGTGTCGCGCGTGCTCAAGCGGCGCAAACCCACCTTCCAGGCGGTCGCGGTGGAGCCGGAAGCCTCGCCGGTCCTGTCGGGCGGGCAAGCGGGGCCGCATCGCATCCAGGGAATCGGCGCCGGCTTCGTCCCCGGCGTGCTCGATCGGCGGCTCCTCGATGAAGTGATTCAGGTGACCAACGAAGATGCCTTTGCCATCGCCCGCCGGGTCGCCCGGGAAGAAGGCATCCTGTGCGGGATATCGTCGGGAGCCGCCATGTGGGCGGCCCTGCAAGTGGCGGCCAGGCCACAGAATGCGGGCAAGCTCATCGTGGTCGTCTTCCCCGATTCCGGCGAGCGGTATCTCAGCACGCCGCTGAGTGACCCATCGCCCGACGCGAGCCAGGCGCCCATGGCGATGACCGGACGAGCCCGCCAAAGGTAGGAGTGACCCATGCAGCTATCGTCGCGAACCGAGTACGCCGCCCGGGCCCTCATAGCCCTGGCCAGGGAGGGCGTGGCAGACAGCCCGGTACAGCTGGCCAACCTGGCCGCGGCTGAGGAGATACCTCTCGATTACCTGGCCCAGCTCGTAGGCACGCTCAAGGCGGGCGGGCTCGTCGCCACCCGGCGCGGACCGGGGGGTGGCCTGCTCCTGGCGCGTCCGGCCGGCGATGTGTCGCTAGCCGAGGTGGTCCAACTGATGGAAGGCTCCTTCTCGCCGGCGGAGTGTGGGGGCGGTGGGGATCGCTGTCACCATGCCGCCCGCTGTGCTCTGCGGGAAGCATGGGATGACCTCGCCCGGGGGATGGCGGAGGCACTGGGGCGGCACTCTCTGACCAGCCTGGCCCGCCGGCAGGATGAACTCTGCCGCTCCTCCCCCATGTATCACATATGACGGTCGCCCAGTACCCGCCGTACCAGATAGGCCACGGCCGCCCCCGCCGCTCCCCCTCCTGATGAAGAAAGCCGGCATGCCCCCGGCATGTCAGCCCACTGCAAGCGGTACCGCGTGTGGTCCCTACGCTGGCATTAGCCAGGTCAGGTCGTGGGGGTCCGGTCTCGCCTGAGGCGTCGCCGACCCCTGCCGGCGGCCGAGCAGAAGGAGGTTCCGCCTCCCGGCCGAATTGGATGAGGAAGGGCACGGTTATGCTTACCGGGGAGGACTGTTCATGGTCATGGTGAAGCGTCTGGCGCGAGGGGAAGTCCCCGTCGAGGAAACCTGGAACCTGGATGACCTGTTCCCGTCCGTCAATGCCTGGGAGGCGGAACTGGCAGCCGTCGAGGCGGGAGTCCCCGGTGTGACAGCGTTCCGGGGCAAGTTGGCCGGCGGCCCAGGCGTGTTGCTGGCCTGCCTGGAAGCAGCGGAAGCGCTGGAAGTCAGGCTGATGCGGGTTGGGACGTACGCCCGCCTGCAATTCGCCGAGGATGGCACTTCCCCCGTGAACCAGGCAGCAGCGGCCCGCGTAGGCGCCCTGGCGGCCAGGGCGTCGGCGGAGCTTTCCTTCGTGAGTTCCGAGATCCTGGAGCTGCCGGAAGGCACGATCGAGCGCTATCTCGCCCAGGAACCGAAGCTGGCTTCTTTCCGCCGGGTGCTGGAGAACTTGCTGGAACACAAACCTCACCGGCTGGCCTCCGAGACGGAAGCGGCCCTCGCCGCGCTGGGTGAAGTGCTATCTGCTCCCTATAACGTCTATAGCCGGTCCAAGAGCGCCGACATGGAGTTCGACCCCTTCGAGGCGGAAGCGGGCGCCTCCATCCCCAACTCCTTCGCGCTATATGAATCCCAGTACGAGCAGGCAAACGACGCCGGGGTCCGCCGCCGCGCCTTCGCCTCCTTCGTCCGCGGGTTGAAGCGGTATCAGAACACATTTGCGGCCACCTTCGCGGCCGAGATCAGCAAGAACATCGTGCTCGCCCGGGTGCGGCGTCACGAGACGGCCACTCACCTGCTGCTCCACTCGCAGCAGGTGCCCATCGAGACCTATAGCCGCATACTCGACACCATCCAGGCCGAACTGGCGCCGCACATGCGCCGCCTGGCCAAGCTGCGCCAGCGGGTGCTGGGCCTGGATAAGCTGTATTACTGCGATATCAAGGCGCCGCTCACTCCGGAAGATGGAGAGGCGATCGGCTTCGATGCCGCGAGCCGGATGGTACTCGAAGCGCTGGCGGTGCTCGGCCCCGAGTACGGCGAGATCATGCGCGCCGCCTTCCAGCATCGCTGGATCGACCGATCGGACAACATCGGCAAGTCGACCGGGGCCTTCTGCGCCTCGCCGTACGGCGCCCACTCGTACATCCTGATGACCTGGACGGGCACCATGCGGTGCGTATTCACCCTCGCCCATGAACTCGGCCACGCCGGCCATTTCATGCTGGCCATGCGCAGCCAGCGAGCGGCGAACACGCGCCCCTCGATGTTCTTCGTCGAAGGCCCCTCGACCATGAACGAGGTCATCCTGGGCAATCACATCCTGGCCCGTTCCGACGACCGGCGGGCGCGCCGCCAGGTGATCATGCAGCTCCTCGGCACCTTCCACCACAACTTCGTGACTCACCTTCTGGAAGGCGAACTGCAGCGGCACATATACGCCCTGGCCGAGAAGGGGATCCCCGTGACCGCCAAGCTGCTCGGCGAGACGAAGGGGAAGATCCTCGAGGCGTTCTGGGGGGACACGGTGGCGATCGATGAAGGCGCCCGCCTCACCTGGATGCGGCAACCTCACTACTATATGGGGCTATACCCCTACACCTACGCGGCGGGACTCACGGCGGCCGTCGCCGTCAACCAGCGGATGCGCCAGGAGGGATCGCCGGCCGTCGACCGATGGCTCCAGGCGCTGAAGGCCGGGGGGGCGCTGAAACCGATGGATCTCATGCAGCTTGCGGGCGTGGATATGACCGGCCCCGCTCCCATTAAAGCCGCAGTTGCCTATGTCGGTTCGCTGGTCGATCAGCTGGAAGCCAGCTTCTAGTCGACTGTTCGGGGTTCGGCCCTGGGTAGGGGCGGGTTC
>DOZU01000066.1:3592-3952 GCA_003517845.1 Clostridiales bacterium
GAACCCGCCCCTACCTCGGAATGGGTTTCACCTCCCTTGCCGCTTCGCTGATCGGTACGCCTGGCAACGGTGCCGGGCGCAGTTCATGGAGAGCATCTCCGCCAAAGTCCCACGAGCGTCCCGCGCCTCCCCCCTTGACCTTAACAAACGCAAAGGGTACTGTAATAACATATTGCAGTTAATGTTGGCGCCATTAACTTCATTGAAGGAGCTGGTCGCCATACACCGGTGGATCCAGGGCTTGGAGGACGAAGACCTCCAGTTCATCAAGCGGTTTGTGCTGTCCTCGGGATCACTCAAGGACCTGGCGGGGCAGTACGGCGTCACCTATCCTACCATACGGCTGCGGCTGGACCGGCT
>DOZU01000063.1:0-154 GCA_003517845.1 Clostridiales bacterium
GATGGCGCGCAGGGCGTCCTGGGCGGCCGGGGCCCGGTTGACGCCGGTGATGAGCACTGAGAAGCAGGGGTATTCAGGAGCCTGGTCCTGGAAGTACGCTCCGAGACAGACACCGGCGATAGTGTTGATGAGGTCGCGAAAGTTGATCCGCTCG
>DOZU01000063.1:364-7011 GCA_003517845.1 Clostridiales bacterium
GCCTGGGCCCGGTTCGCTCCCGTGATGAGCACCGAGAAGAACGGGTATTCGGGAGCCTGGTCCTGGAACTTCGTCCCGAAACAGATGCCCGCAGTGGTGTTCACCAGGTCGCGGAAGTTGATGCGCTCGTGGGAGCCAATGCCGGAAAGCTCCCGGATGGACTTGCCCTTGGCCCATTCGGTCAGGGACTTGGCGCGCCCCTGGTAGGTGACCTCAAAGGCCGTGGTCATGTTCTTCTGGAGCCACTGCACGAGGTCGCGCAGGAAGTTCGATGCCTTGGATTCGTAGGTGGACTTGGCGTGGCCCGAAGCGGTGGATGCAAGGTCCAGGGCTGCGGCGTAGCTTCGAAGCGCGGTGGGGAACTCTTCGTCCGTGTTCGTCAAACGCAGGAACAGCTCCTCGGGTTTCTTCTCGTCCTTGAAATACGGCGCGTCAAAGGGCTGGATGAAATAGAGGTAGAAGTCCCGCGGCGGCACCGCTGTGGAGCGTTCGTTGGGCGCGCCGAAGAAAAGGTATCCCTGGCGCGTGGCCTTGCGTTCCAGCCATTCGAGTTCGTGCTGCCAAATCTTGTAGCCGGTCACATAAGTCTGGTCGGTGCATTCCATGACCCGGCGAAGCGCCTCGTAGTAGTAGCGGTCGAGCTGCGAAGAATCGAGGCTTTCGGCTCGCTTCTCGATCAATGCGTCGAAATCGTCGGTCTTCTTGAGGTCCAGGTAATACTGGCGGTTGTCCGGGTTGGACGAAATGAACTGCCCGCTGACCGTTTTGTGGATTTCCCGCAGGACGGTCTCCACCTGGGAGAGCAGGTCATCGGCCGGATCGCCGCCCAGTTCCTCGATGCCCGGCTGGAAGAGGCACAACCCGTCGCGCAGTTCCTCCGCAGTCGCGCCCAGGGTGGCGTAGATGTCACCCGTCGTGAGCCGGTGGACCGACAGCGCGTGGATGAGCTGGGTCGCCATGGGCTTGTATGCCGGGCGGGTAAAGG
This sequence comes from Clostridiales bacterium, assembly GCA_003517845.1. Classification (GTDB taxonomy): domain Bacteria; phylum Bacillota; class Sulfobacillia; order UBA995; family UBA995; genus UBA995. Next base: position 1,350 of record DOZU01000063.1, read on the forward strand.
CCTGCTGGATGCGCGACTCGAGCACCATGCTGCAATCGATGACCGCCTTGATATCAGGAACGGCGCGGAAGGATGGGTTCTCGCGCAGGGTCGTCCAGTAGCCGTCATAGGCGATGACCCCGGGCCGGTCGTCGGGTACGCTCTGATTGAGGAGCTTCTTCATGGCCAGGGACAGGGTCTTGAGCACCTCGCGCTTTTCCACCGCGGTGACCCGCTCGAAGGTGTCGATGTAGTCCGGATGCACGGGGAAGAGGCGCACGAACTCGTCCATGCGCTCGTTCATGCGGCCATAGAACTTGGCGAAGGGGGTCAGGTACTCCCGGATTTTCACCTGCTGGTCAGCGGTCTTCTTGAGCAGACGCTCGGCCACCACGAACTTGACATCCTTGCGGGCGATGAGGATTTGCTCGAAGCGGTCCTTCACCCGGCGGATGCTGTCGGCCACAAAGGAGAATCGAGGGCTGTCGAAAATGGCTTCCTGGACACCGGCGATGAAGCGGAACCGCAGGTCCTTGCAGACCTCGCCGATCTCGCGCAGGAAGTTAAGGTCGAGAATGAGTTCCTGGTCCTTGCGGGTGCGCAGGTAGNNCGCGGTGACCCGCTCGAAGGTATCGATGTAGTCGGGATGCACGGGGAAGAGGCGCACGAACTCGTCCATGCGTTCGTTCATCCGACCATAGAACTTGGCGAAGGGGGTCAGGTACTCCCGGATTATCACCTGCTTGTCGGCGGTTTTTCTGAGCAGACGTTCGGCCACCACGAACTTGACGTCCTTGCGGGCGATGAGGATTTGCTCGAAGCGGTCCTTCACCCGGCGGATGCTGTCGGCCACGAAAGAGAATCGAGGGCTGTCGAAAATGGCTTCCTGGACGCCGGCGATGAAGCGGAAGCGTAGGTCCTTGCAGACCTCGCCGATCTCGCGCAGGAAGTTGAGGTCGAGGATGAGTTCCTGGTCCTTGCGGGTCCGCAGGTAGTCGAGCAGTTCGTCCACCACCAGGAGCAGACCGTGGTCGGGATATTCCTGGTGGAAGGCGGTCATCATCTCCTCGAAGGAACGCTTGTTGTTGGACACCTTATCCGCGTGCGGAAAGGAATATGACACACCCATTGCGGCCAGATGCTCCTCGAGCTCGGCCAGGAGGATGTCGCGAAGAGACATGGTGGTCGCGCCGATCTCGCTTCGGACCACCTTGAACCGCCCGCTGATGTTGCCCGCGGCGCTGGCCACGCTCTTGTCCTTCAGATGCGTTGCGAAATCGCCGTTTTCGGCCAGGGCGGAGATCACGGACATGAGGTGAGACTTACCGGTGCCGTAGTTGCCGACGACCAGCAGCCCCTTGTTGTCCATGGGGTGGTCGAACTGGAGTTGAGGAACGACCAGATTGACCAGCCTCTCGGCCATCTCCGAGGAGATGACATAGGTCTGGACAAGCTGCCGGGCAGCAGCGGTCTCGTCGGCGTCCCGTAGCTGGACCACGGACTCGATAGGCTCGAACTGAATCAGGTCTCCGTATTTCATCGCGACTGCCCTCCTGCGCTTTCGTTCCTCGTCTTCATGCAACGGCCTCCGGGCGCACTACTAGAAGATCTCGCAGGGGATATCGTCGGTATTCGGGATGGTCCGGCGTCGCATAAACCATGTGCTTGCCGTCGATGGAGCCGCTCCAGGCCGCGACCACCGTCTTGTTTCGCGAGAGTCCCTGCAAGAGCCGTAGCGGGTCCTGCTTGAGCGCGACATCAAACAGCACCTCGATGTTGTCCAGTAGGATCACGTCAGGTGCGGACGCGCCAACGAGTTCCGCGAGGAGACGGGGCACGTGTAGCGCCCGCTGGCGTTCGGTGAGATCAAGCATGCGGCGAGAAAGTTCGAGATTGACGTTGACCAGCGGAGCCGCCGTGCGCTCCTGGACATCCTGAAGCGCGGCGGTCTTGCCCGCACCCGCCGGGGCGATCAGCATGACGAGACGGTGGTACAGGGGGGCAGCTTCGGCGATCCTCCGAATGACCCCATCGGCGAGTGGTTCCGCCATCACCGATCTCCTCTTGTCCCGGGTTCGTTCGCCTGCGACGCCTCAAGCCAGGGAAAGCATCTTTCGGGAACCGCCCGCAAACGCCCACCGGACAATTGACCGGGGTGCTCCACCAAAAGTCGACGACCCTCGCATCACTGGGTGCTATTGGCTGTAGGCACCTGCCTCTCCTTCATGACGTGCTCTGACCCAGCTTGAAAACTCCATATGCATGGTGAATGGCCATCGCCTTGCGCTCACCCTGACGGTAGACCGGGCAAACCCCCGTGGGTTATAGTGAGAACCAGGGATTGCTCCCGGGCGCGATGACGCCACCCGGGCGACCGGGTTTGACCCCGTCCGCCGCCGGTGGTATGGTGAGGAGGGACAGTCGCGGGCCGCGCGGCCAGATGATCACCGCTGAGGTGGGAGCAGGTTGTGAACCCGCTCCTGAGATGAAGACGGTTCTTGCCGGAACAGGTAGGATGGATACCCGCGGCACTGCACGCTTCGAGGAGGGATCGGGGGTTGGGGGATAGGCTCACGCTGTCGGTGATCAAGGCGGATATCGGTGGTTTCGTCGGGCACTGCTCGGTTCATCCCGCGCTGGTGGACGAGGCGCAGCGGTACCTGGCCCAATCGACATTGTTGGAGGACTTCCGGGTCGCGACCGTCGGCGACGACCTGAATCTGATCATGACCCATCGGCATGGGGTAGACCATGCCCCCGTCCATCGCCTGGCGTGGGATGTGTTCATCTCCTGCACGGCGATTGCCCGGGACAAGAAGCTGTATGGTGCCGGACAGGACTTGCTCAGCGACGCCTTCTCCGGCAATGTCCGGGGGATGGGCCCGGGCGTCGCCGAGATGGAACTTGAGGAGCGGGAGAGCGAGCCGGTAGTCGTCTTCATGGCCGATAAGACTTCCCCGGGGGCTTGGAACTACCCGCTTTACAAGATGTTTGGCGATCCCTTTAACACCGCGGGCCTGGTCATCGACCCGAAGCTGCACGACGGCTTTCGGTTCGAGGTGCAGGATTTCCTGGAGTATAGACTGGTCGACTTCGACCTGCCCGAGGACATGTACGACTTGCTGGTGTTCATCGGTGCTACGGGGAGATTCGCTATCAAGTCGGTGCGCTCGCGGCAGACCGGCCTGATCGCCGCGGTATCCTCCACCCAGAAGCTCAACTTGCTGGCCGGAAGGTACGTGGGCAAGGACGACCCGGTGTGCATCGTTCGCTGCCAGAACGGGTTCCCCGCCGTAGGGGAAGCACTGGAACCTTTCGCCATGCCCCACCTGGTATCGGGATGGATGCGCGGTTCCCACTGGGGTCCCTTGATGCCGGTGAGCCAGGCGGATGCGAGGCCGACGCGGTTTGACGGTCCGCCCCGGGTGGTGGCGCTGGGATTCCAGCTATGCCGCGGCAAGCTAGTCGGGCCCCAGGACTTCTTCAGCGATATCTCGTATGATCGGGCCCGCCAGACGGCCGGGACTATTGCCGACTACATGCGGCAGCACGGTCCCTTCGAGCCCCACCGACTCGATCTCGACCAGATGGAGTACACCACGCTTCCCCAGGTAGTGCAGAAGCTGCAAGGTCGCTTCCGCGCGATTTCCTGACGGGGAAGGCTGGCGGGTTGAACGTCCCTGCGATTTCCGCAGTGCCGTGTGCGAAAGACCTGGGAGAGGAGGATTATCCTTGAAGGAAGATGTCATCAAGGCCCTGGAGGGGATCCGTCCCCACCTGCAGCGCGACGGTGGCGATGTCGAGCTGGTGGCGATTGAAGGCGACGTGGTCAAGGTCCGGTTGAAGGGGGCTTGCGGCGGCTGCCCCATGTCCCAGTTGACCCTCAAGAACGGCATCGAGCGGCACGTCAAGGCGCAAGTGAAGGGGGTCCGCTCGGTCGAAGCGGTGTGAGGAGGGGCTGGACGCCGAGATTCATTAGCGGGCGGCGACCCGGTTGGTGAGGCCGGGCCGTCGTCCGCTTCGACCCAGCGATGTTGGCCGGTCGCGGCAAGCACGCCGGCGAGCGGCAGGATTGCCCAGCGATCCGCAGAACTAACAACGCGATACCAGCCGGCTGACAGCCTCAAGCACCGGTCGACAAGGGCGGTGGAGAAACTGTCCGAGTGCCCCCTGCGGATCTTGCTGATCTGCGAGCAACCGGAAGTAGTCACGGGGATCCGCGCCATGCTCCCCTCCCCCGGCTATCAGGTGACCGCCGGGGCGACACCCGATGCCTTGCCGCCGGATTTGCCCCACATCATCCTCCTCGATGTGAATGGCGTTCCCGCCCGGCCGGAACGGGCGCTGGGTCCGCTCTGGGAGTCCGTTGCCACCTGGGATACCCCCTTGCTCCTGCTCACCGCCCGGGAGGGCGTCGACCGCTGGCTCTCGCGACTGGAGGAAGGGCTTGTCGACTACCTGGCATGGCCTTTCAGCCCGGGCGAACTGGCAGCCCGCATCCGGCTGGTGCGGCGGACCAAGGCCATGTTCGATGAAGCGAGGAAGACCCACCGGCGGCTGGAAGAGCTATCGATCACCGATTCGCTGACCGGCCTATACAACGGTTGGTACCTGCAACACCGCGGCCGGGAAGAGGTGGCCCGCGCCAAGCGGTATCAGCACCCGATATCCTGCATCATGGTAGATGTGGACCACTTCAAGCGGATAAACGACGCCCACGGCCACCCAAGCGGCAATGTAGTCCTGGCGGAACTGGGCAGGCTCTTGAAGAGCATCATCCGCGGGTCGGACATCGCCGGCCGGTATGGGGGAGAGGAGTTCCTCCTCATCCTGCCCGAGACCGACGGCCCCGACGCCATGCTCTTGGCCGAGCGGTTGCGCGGGACGGTCGAGCAACACTGCTTCAGCCTGAGCGACCTGCCCCTCACCATCACGGTCAGCGTGGGGGTGGCGACTTTCCCCGACCGGGGGATAAGCGGCCACGAGACCCTGGTGCGCGAGGCCGACCAGGCTATGTACCAGGCAAAGATGTCCGGGCGCAACCGGGTGGCGGGCGGCAGGGGAGAAGGCTGATCGGCCGGGATCGCGATCGGCTTCGTTGTAGGGGCGGGTTTTGAACCCGCCCCTACAACGGCCACGAGGATCACCGCGGCCATCACCGCGTCCGCGGCCCGGAGTCGTGACCACGATCCGGTCGCCCGTCCGAAAGTCTACTTTCGTAGCAGCAGGGAAGGGATAGCATGACTTCATCCTATCGCTCGGGCAGGGTAATCAGCGGGAAGCTGCCGGAGGGCGCGGATCTCCTGGCTTTCCTCGAGGACACGGCAGCCCGGGGCGGCTTCCGGCGAGCTTCCGCCCTGGCTCTGGGAGCGGTGAAACGGGCGGTCTTCGCCTTCTTCGAACAGGGTAGTCGCCGGTACCTCCCGCTGACACGGGATCAGGAGTTGGAACTGCTGAACCTCACCGGGTTGATCGGCGACGATGGGGGACGTCCAGCACTGCACGCCCACGTGACTTTTGGCGACGCCCTGGGCCAGGCGTTCGGCGGCCACCTGCTGCCGGGCACGGTGGTGTTCGGCGGCGCTTACTGGCTCGAGGAACTCCGGGAACCGGAGAGCGAGGACGCCTAGCCGGACGTCCGGACGCTGCCCGTGGGCAGCCTCTGTAGGGGCGGGTTCTGAAC
>DOZU01000063.1:7352-7493 GCA_003517845.1 Clostridiales bacterium
CCCGCCCCTACAACCGCGAAAGGGTGGCCTGCCGTTTTCGCGCCCCGTGGCACCCCGGAGGCGCCCGGCGGTATCCCCATGGCGCCCCGTGGCATCCAGACGGTACGCCCATGGTACCCTGGTGGGGAGCATGCGGGTCGG
>DOZU01000063.1:7882-8375 GCA_003517845.1 Clostridiales bacterium
TTCTGAACCCGCCCCTACAGTTGATCCGCAGGATGAATGCCAGTTGTCCAGCTCCCCTGATCGCTGCCGGTCTACGAGACATTTTCCCCGACCCCCTCCGCCCCCTTGACAGTGAGTATCGTTATCAATATAATCTTTCCAGATCATCTTGAGCGGGGGGAGTCATGACGATGCGAGCAGGCAAGGCAGGTCTGGCAACCTGGCTAGTAGTCGGGCTATTGGCCGGTGCCGCCCTCACCTATGGTGTCCTGGCGCTGGCCGGGCAGCCCGAGCCCGGCCCAGCACACGAGGGCGTGGTCCCGGCGGACGCGGGCGTAGTGAATGTATACAGCTCGCGTCACTATGGGGTGGAGCCGGTATTCGAGGAGTTCACCCGGGAGACGGGCATCCGGGTTCGTTTCACCAGCGGGCCCTTCCCGGGGGGCGGCGGGCGGGCGCCCCCCCGCGGGGGGGGGGGGGGCGGGCCCCCCCGCCTCCGTCCTCCGGGGGCGGG
>DOZU01000002.1 GCA_003517845.1 Clostridiales bacterium
GGATGACGACTTCGTATATGCCGATCCGCCCTATGATGTGGAGTTTACCCAGTACTCGAAAGATGGTTTCACCTGGAAAGACCAGGTAAGGCTGGCCAATTGGCTGGCCAGTCATCCTGGGCCGGTAGTGGCCTCAAACCAGGCTACGCCCAGGATAGTATCCCTGTACCGCAGTCTGGGCTTCGACCTGAGGTTCCTGGACGCCCCCAGGATGATCAACTGCACGGGCGACAGGACGTCGGCAAGAGAGATCCTTGCGACGAAAGGATTCTAGCGGTGCCCCGCGACACCCGTACCGGGAACGTCCTCGAGTCCATGATCGTGCCAGCCCTCCGTGGCGGAGGGTACCAGTGGCAATTACAAGTGACCGTCGGTACTCGTCCGGGCGGCGGACGTCATGTGGTGGATTTCGTGGTAGAAGTGGAGGGTGGCACGGCCTGCCTTGTGTCCGTCAAATGGCAACAGACCTCGGGAACAGCAGAACAGAAAGTTCCCTTTGAAGCCATCTGTCTAGCAGAGGCTATGCGGAGCGCTCCCGATAGATATGTGCGAGCATATCTGGTCCTGGGCGGAGATGGTTGGACATTGCGCACCTACTACACCGAAGGTGGCCTGGATGACCACCTCAAGCACTGCGACTCGGTCAAAATAGTCAAGCTAGAGAGGTTTGTGGCGTTGGCTAATCAGCGGCGGCTGTAATCACTAGCTCATCCGGCAGAACGCCGCCGGCGATGTTCGAGCCACGGCAGTGAGTCGCGCGGCGTGAGTTGACACCAGCCCACCGCGAGGTCTCCCTCAAAGGCAAGAGGGCCGGGCGGCGGACCAATAGAAGAGTTGGCGTCGTCGGGGCGGGTCAATTCCCAAGCGGCGCCAGTGGGTCAGGTCAAGCCCGGCGATGCCACCGCCCGGCCTCCGCCTCCTGTAAGAGTGACAAAACGAGCCGGGTGCGTCCAGTCTATCCTGCACCCAGCCGGCCATGACCTTGACCTGCGGATCGGACAGGAACCGGCCTTCGTTCATCGTCTCGACCCCCCGTCGGTCAACCTTCGCTGCAAGCGGATTTCCTTCAACTGGCTTGAATCCGTAACGCCGCGGTCGCTTCTGGTGCCCTCATGCTCACTCACGCACACTCAGGAGGTCGCCGGTTCAAATCCGGTTCCGCCCACCATAGAAGGCCAGCTTCAGTGGGCAATCTCTTGGAGCTTTCTTCTTGTCGCTGGCTGGTTGACAGCAATCCGACGGTGAACGCATGGTCCCGGCATGAGCGCTGAAGAAAAGTGGCGGGGCTGACGATACGGATACCAAGGTGCTCTTTGAGGCGCAGCAGGTGCCGATCGCCACTGATGACGAAGTCGGCAGCTGCCTCGAGAGCGCAGGATAAAACGGCCTTGTCAGTCGGATCCTCCTTCACGGCTTCCGCTTGAACCCGTGGGACTACAACACCCGTATTGGCGAGCGAGAGGAGGCCCTCCGTAATTTGGCGTCTCTCCGAAGACCCGGCAATGGCGTCAAACCTCGGACGGCCGAGGACGGACAGGTACTCCTCCAGGAGTTCCGAACTCAGGGCGACCTCATGACGGCCTTCCTCGTCCTGGGCATGTAGCGCCGTGGAGTTGCTTGATCTCTCCTCCCGGTCGAGCGTCAGGTGATGATCTCCCAGCCCGGGGCGTACTTGTCCAGTTGCCGAACCGACAGGTCGTCCAAGCGGTGGTCGCGTTCGGGCACCTCCACCGATTTGTGCACTCCGAAAAGGGGCGAGGAATAGTACTTGTGACCCGTATCGAACAGCATGGTGGCGATGACTCCGAGGGAGGGATGGCGCCTGGCCAACTTGGCCGCAGCAGCCAGATTACATCCCGTCGAGATGCCCACGACCAGGCCTTGCTCCCGGCATACCCGCCGGGACTTGCCGATAGCCTCCTGGGAACTGACGGTGATGACTCCATCCACCAGGTCCAGAGCCAAGTTGGCCGGAACGAATCCGTCTCCGATCCCCTGGATATCGTGAGGACCCCACCGGCGGCTCGATAGGGTGGGACATTCTTCCGGCTCTACCGCGTAGAGCTTGATCCCGGGCCGCCGTTCCTTGAGATATCGCCCCACCCCGGTCAGAGTGCCGCCGGAGCCTACCGCCGCCAGGAACACGTCGATATTGCCCCGGGTCTGTTCCCAGAGTTCGGGGGCGGTACTGCGATAGTGCGCCAGGGGGTTGTCAGGGTTGTCGAACTGGCAAGGGTACCAGTACCTGTCGGGCTCTTCCGCCACCATCGCCTCAATCCGCCGCAGGGACAGATCTTGATCGCTCTCCCCGCCGGGAGTGAAGATGATCTCGGCTCCCATGGCCCGGATCAGCTTCTTGCGTTCGTCGGACATGCCCTCGGGCATGACGATGATGACCCGATAACCCTTCAACCCGCCGATCATGGCGCACGCGGTGCCGGCGTTGCCGGTCGATCCCTCGATGATGACCTTCCCGGGTTTGAGATTGCCCCGCCGCTCCGCTTCCTCGATCATGCAGGCGTAGATCCGGTCCTTGTGGCTCCCGGTGGGATTCGCGAATTCCGCCTTGGCCACCACCACGGGCCTTCCGCCCTCGGCGGTGATCCTGACCAGGGGCGTCTCACCGATGAGATCGAGGATGCTTCTCGCGAACTTGCCGCCTGACACACGACTACTCACCAGCCAACTCACCTCCGCATTCCGGCCTGCAGTCTCCGAAAACATGCGCCGAACCCCGGCTCGAGTTCAGGGTGCTCAAAGGGCAGCGCCCGTGCCTCTAAGCTCGCCTACGCCATCAGTTCAAGGCAATCGTCGCGGCCGAAGAGACCGCAGGTATGGCTATCAAGCACCTGGCGCACTTCATCGGCTCCTTCCCGCAACCTGTAGACCATGGGTGGTTGACGCCTTGAAGGCTTGGCGGGTGTGATCCGGCGTGAAGAGTGCGGCCCCGCCGGGTCTACAATGTACAAACGCCGTCTCGATAGCCTTGGCCAAATCCGCCAGGCAACCCGGGGACCGTTCACACCACCAGCATGGCCATGTCGTTGGCAAACAGCCCCACCCGGTCACCGGACCGCACTGGTGTTTCGAGTCCCATGTCTTGGGCGAGCACTCCGCCCCGGGCTTGCCGGTAGCCTAACCAAGGGGCCATGGAGCTGCGGGTGAATAGCAGTGCTCCGTTCAAAAAGATGTGTCCGATTTCGGCGGGCGGGATGCCCAGCCGCTTCAGAAGCGCTCCTACCGTCTCTTCCGGTATAGGCGTAAGCTGTACCACGCCTTCTTGATCGGGCCGGGGGTCGGGTGCACGGTGCCGCAGGTTGCCATACATGTGGACTTCGATCATCATGTTCGCTCCTCTTGCTTCACTCCGGACGATTAGACAGGTTGGCATTCATCACCTTTCTGGAGGGCGCGGGAGGTGAGCCTGCCCGCGAAACCGGACCGACTCCAGAGAGAAGACCCACCATCACGAGAGAAGCCACGGCACCTACGGTTCGCCGCGAGTGCATGCCGATCTGCGATTGGGACAAGGGCCCCTGTTTCAAAAAAGCGAGTAGCCCGGCTGATGTGCCAGGCCGGGCTGCACGGCCTGCCTGTCGGCAGGCAGGCGTGCACCGCGGGAGACCACGCGGCTGTACCAGTAAGCGCCTAATGTCATAATCGTATGAGTTCATCCAGCCATTCAATAATCTCATGTTGTCTCCGCCAAAATACACCCTCGAAAATATAATGACAGACCGCAACTATTCAGCCCTCGCCGATAAGATCCAATGGTGCCTTCTTCGGCCCGCCCCCCAAATTCCTCCTGTATGCGGTAACAGTCAACCCGGACCGGCGCTGCCACGTAACGGCTCGCCGCTCCCACCGCGCGTGCCAAGCCGAAGCACGATTGCCGTCAAACCCGGCAGCGACAAGAAGAAAGCTCCAGGAGATTGTCCCCTGAAGCTGGCCTTCTATGGTGGGCAGTACTGGATTTGAACCAGTGA
>DOZU01000256.1 GCA_003517845.1 Clostridiales bacterium
GCGATTGGTTGAAAGCCCGGGCCCGGATGCACTATAATTACCTTTGAAGGGAGGTGCGGCTTGCTGCGAACGGTGGTTCGCGTAGGATTGGTGATCGCCGGCGCAGGGGCAGGGTTTTCCGGGGCCACTCATGCCTGGCGACCGGTACAGGACATCCTGGGATATGAGTTCGGCTTTTCGCCGCTATGGGCCATCGGTGCCGGGACTCTGGCCGGTGGGCTGTTCGCCTTGATAGCTGTGCCGCGTATCTGGCAGGCCCTCCGGAGTCTGGCTTCCACGTTGGAGATCCGACTCCACCGGGCATCGCTGGCCGAGATCTTGGCAGGAGTCATCGGACTGATACCAGGTCTGTTCATCGCCCTATTACTCGCCTGGCCGCTGTCTCAGGTTCCCCTTGCCGGTCGTTATGCTCCGTTGATAGCGAGTTTGCTCCTGGGCTACGTGGGCGTAAGCGTGGGCCTCAAGAAGCGCGAGGAATTAGCGTCGCTGATCCCGCTCGGGCGAAAGGATCGCCGGCTGCCCCTCGGTACCTATAAGCTGCTGGACACCAGCGTCATTATCGATGGGCGCATCGCTGACGTATGTAAGGCCGGCTTCGTCGAAGGAACGCTGATCGTACCCTCTTTTGTGCTGGAGGAGTTGCGGCACATAGCTGATTCCGCTGACGTACTCAAGCGGAATCGGGGGAGGCGGGGCCTGGACATCCTGCGCCATCTCCAGAATGAACCCACCGTTCAAGTGCAACTCTGGGAACGCGATAGCGGTGGGCTGGCCGAGGTTGATACCAAGCTGGTGCGACTCGCTCGTTCGCTGGGCGGCAAGATCATCACCAACGACTTCAACTTGAACAAAGTGGCCGAACTCCACGGTGTCCCCGTGCTGAATATCAACGAGCTGGCCAATTCCCTCAAGCCGGTAGTCCTGCCCGGCGAGGATATGACCGTTCACGTCATCCGCGATGGCAAGGAGTTCGGCCAAGGAGTCGCCTACCTCGATGACGGTACGATGATCGTGGTGGACGGAGGCAAGAAGCATATCGGCGACCACATCGACGTGCTGGTGACCAGCGTGCTGCAGACCGCTGCCGGCCGGATGATCTTCGCCAAGCCGAAGCCGCTCGAAAGGGCGATGGAGGGCTGAGCGCCGCTGGCCTTCCCATTCGAGTCAACGCTCTGGTGCCGGCAGCAGGCCAGGGTCAGCGAGCAGGCTATGGGATGGGGGACAAGCTGTACCAACACCTCATGGACCGGCCGGTATTGGCGCATACCCTGGGGCGCCTCCAGGACTCGGAATTCATAGAAGAGATCGTCCTCGTGGTCCGCTCGGAAGACCGGGAACGTTGTCGGGACGAGGTCCTGAAGCCGTTTGCCTTGACCAAGGTGACAGGCATATTGTCGGGCGGAGCCACCCGTCAGGAGTCGGTTTACCTGGGCCTGCGGTTCATGGGGCGAAGCGGTGACTGCGTCGCCGTGCACGACGGCGCTCGTCCTCTGGTCTCGCCGGAGCTGATCGCCCGGGTTGTAGGGGCCGGCCTCGAGTCGGGTGCGGCGGTGCCGGGGATTCCCGTCAAGGACACTCTGAAACAGGTGTCGGGGACGAAGGTTGCCGGCAGCGTCGACCGGGCTGGGCTCGTTCAGGTTCAGACACCGCAGGTGTTCTGGCGAGAGCTGATCTGGATGGCCCACCGCCGTGCCCGAGAGGAGGGGACGATGGCGACCGATGACGCCGGGTTGGTGGAGCGAACTCGCCATCCCGTACTCGTGGTTACGGGTGAAGAGGAGAATATCAAACTGACAACGGCATTCGACTTCCTCGTGGCCAGGGCCATCCTTGACCAACGGGCACGAGGCGCCCGTTCACCAGGATGACCTTCCCGGCGTGCCACCGAGTAGGCGTGGGGTATGATGCCCACCGCCTGGTGGAGGGAAGGCGGCTCGTCCTCGGGGGCGCGGTCATCCCTCATCCCGCCGGTTTGTTGGGCCATTCGGATGCAGACGTCCTGACGCATGCCGTCATGGATGCCATACTGGGGGCCGCCGGTCTGGGGGACATTGGCCGGCACTTCCCCCCGGGGGACCCACGGTACAAGGACATTAGCAGCGTGATATTATTGCGAGACGTGGTAGCCATAGTCGGGTCCCATGGATACAATATCGGCAACATCGACGCCACCATCCTGGCCGATGAGCCGGCGCTCGCGCCCCACATCGAACTCATGCGAAATAACCTGGCGCAGACACTCGGAGTTGCGGTCGAGCAGGTGGGCGTGAAGGCCACGACTTCCGAGGGTATGGGATTCATCGGCAGGAGAGAGGGTCTTGCGGCTATAGCCGTCGCCGCCCTCATTCGCGCAGCGGGGAGGGATAGTCCGTGAGAAGGCTTGCGGGTCTGGTGCTCGTAGCCCTGACCCTCGCGAGTCTCGGCCGAGGGGCCGCGGCCAGCCCCGAAGCAGTGCGCCCCTCCTTCCGCGCCATGGATTCGGGTGTCTCCGGAGACGCCGAAGTGCTGCTCGGCGGCCGCATCATCATGCGCCTCAGCGCGCCTGCCGGAGGCATGTCGGTCGAGGAGCGAGCCATGGTCGTGGTCGCCCGGCTGACCAGCCTGCTGTTTCACGGACTGGATCCCTGGTCGATCGGCCCGGCGGTGGCGGAGGACGGTAATATCCTCATCATGGCAAGCGGTCTGCCGGTTGCGACCGTCGATGATGAGACCGGTCGCCGGCAAGGCGTGAGCCGGACCGGCCTGGCGCTGAACTGGGCCAACAACCTCCGGGAAGCCCTCGGGGCGCCGAGCCTCGAGTTCCACGACGAAACCGGGCTGGCGTCGTGGTACGGTCCGGGGTTCCACGGGCGCA
>DOZU01000031.1 GCA_003517845.1 Clostridiales bacterium
TCACGAGCTCGGAACTTCCGGCTAGTGTTCAGCGAGAGCGCCCGGCGCGCCCTGGAGCGGGGAGCAAACGCCCTGGCGGACACGGTCCGGGTCACCCTGGGCCCCCGTGGCCGTAACGTGGTCCTGGACAAGAAGTGGGGAGCCCCCAACATCACCAGCGACGGGGTGACCATCGCCCGGGACATCGAGCTTCCCGACCCCTACGAGAACGCCGGCGCCCAGCTCCTGAAAGAGGTCGCCACCAAGACGCAGGACGACGCGGGCGACGGCACCACCACGGCCACGGTCCTGGCCCAGGCCATGATGAGGGAAGGCCTGAAGAATGTCGCCGCCGGCGCCAACCCCATGCTCATCAAGCGGGGGATCGAGACGGCGGTGGCCAGTTGCATCGAGGAGATCCGTTCCGTGAGCCGGCCGGTCGAGACCCGGGAGGACACCGCCCGGGTGGCCACCATCGCCGCCAACGACCGGGCGGTGGGCGACCTTGATGGCCGACGCCATGGAGAAGGTTGGCCGGGACGGGGTCATCACCATCGAGGAAGCCAAGACGCTAGGCACCACCCTGGAAGTCGTCGAAGGCATGCAGTTCGACCGGGGTTACCTCTCGCCCTACATGGTGACCGACGCCGAGAAGATGGAGGCCGTCCTGGACGAGCCCTACCTCCTGCTAACCGATCGCAAGATCAGCGCCACGGCGGACATGGTCCCCATCCTGGAGAAGGTCACCCGGGCCGGCCGCCCCCTGGTCATCGTGGCCGAGGACGTGGAGGGGGAGGCCCTGGCCGTCCTGGTCGTGAACAAGCTCCGCGGGGTACTCCAGGCCGCCGCGGTCAAGGCTCCCGGCTTCGGCGACCGGCGCAAGGCTCAGCTTGAAGACATGGCCGTCCTCACCGGCGCAACCGTCGTCTCCCAGGACCTCGGCATCAAGTTCGAGAACATCCGGGAGGACATGCTGGGCCAGGCCCGCCAGGTGGTCATCAAGAAAGAGGAGACCACCATCGTGGAGGGCCGGGGCCGGGCCGAGGACATCAAGCAGCGCCTGGAGGTCATCAAGCGCCAGATTGACGACACGGACTCCGACTGGGACCGGGAGAAGCTGCAGGAGCGGCTGGCCAAGCTCTCCGGCGGGGTCGCCGTCATCAAGGTCGGTGCCGCCACCGAGGTGGAGCTCAAGGAACGCAAGGCCAGGTTCGAGGATGCCCTCTCGGCCACCCGGGCCGCGGTGGAGGAAGGCATCGTCCCCGGCGGCGGCGTGATCTACCTCCACCTGGCCGATGCCCTGGGCCGAGTGAAGGCTGCGGGTGACGAGGCCACCGGCGTCCGCATCGTCCGCCGCGCCCTCGAGGAGCCCCTCCGGCAGATCGCCACCAACGCCGGCCTCGAAGGCTCGGTGGTGGCGGAGAAGGTCAAGGGTCTGAAGAAGGGCATGGGCTTTGACGCCCTGACCCTGGAGTACGTGGACGTGGTGAAGGCCGGCATCATCGACCCGGCCAAGGTGGCCCGCTCGGCCCTGGAGAACGCGGCGAGCATAGCGGGGCTCCTGCTGACCACCGAGACGGTCATCACCGACAAGCAGGAAGAGGAAGAGGGAGGACGGCCCGGACCGCGGATGCGCTGAAGTCCCCATGGCCACCCGGGATCAAGGCGGGAGGGGCCGGGTCCCTCCCGCTTCTGATCTGCAGGACAAGACCCCCGGACCGCGAATGACCACGGGGGGACGGGCCAACCGGCCGGGGAGGGACGGCCGTGGTCCCTCCCGTTTTCCGTGAGGGAGGCATCAATGGACGAGCTGCAAACGCTCAAAGCGCGCCGGCGGGCGGTCATCCTGGCCCACAACTACCAGCCGCCCGAGATCCAGGACGTGGCCGATCACCTGGGCGACTCCCTGGACCTGAGCCTGCGGGCCTCGCGTACCGACGCCGGCGTCATCGTCTTCTGCGGGGTGCACTTCATGGCCGAGACGGCCGCCCTGCTGGCCCCGGACAAGGTAGTCCTCCTGCCCGATCTCCGGGCGGGGTGCCCCCTGGCGGACACCGTGACCGTTGCCGACGTCCGGGCCCTGCGGGCCATGCATCCCCGGGCGGCGGTGGTGGCTTACATCAACACTTCCGCCGCGGTGAAGGCCGAGAGCGACGTCTGTGTCACTTCGGCCAACGCTCTCCGGGTGGTCTCCGCCCTGCCCGAAGAGGAAGTCATCTTCGTTCCCGACGGCAACCTCGGCCGGTACCTCGCCAGCCGCACCACCAAGCACCTGATCACCTGGGATGGCACCTGCCGCGCCCATGACGAGGTGAGGGTGGACGACGTCCGCACGGCCCGCCGGGAACACCCCGAAGCCGTCATCATGGTCCACCCCGAGGTCTCGCCCGAGGTGGCGGCCCAGGCCGACCTGGTCCTGGGCACCGGGGGGATGGTCCGCCAGGCCCGCGAGCGGCCGGAGCGGGAGTTCGTGGTGGGCACCGAGGCGGGGATCATCCACCGCCTGCAGAAGGAGAACCCGGGCAAGCGGTTTCACCTGCTCTCCCGCTCTCTGTGGTGCCCGACCATGAAGTACACCACCCTGGCCGGCATCGTCTCCGCCCTGCGGGACCTGGCCCCCCGGGTCGAGGTTCCCCCGGAGGTGGCCGGCCTCGCCCGCCGGGCCCTGGACCGCATGATCGAGCTCACGGGGGATTAGCCGTGGAACCCCTGCTCTTCGAAGACCTGGTGCGGCGGGCCCTCCTCGAGGACTGGGGGGCCGGCGACCTCACCACCGGGGCCCTGGTGCCCCCGGGCCGGATGGGCGAGGCGGTCATCCTCTGCCGGAGCGGCGGAGTCGTGGCCGGGCTGCCGGTTGCGGCGTGCGCCTTCCGGCTGTCGGACCCCGGCATCAGCCTCGAGCCCGCGGTGGCGGAGGGCGAGGAAGTCCCGCCGGGGCGGACCATAGCCGTCGTGCGGGGCCCGGTGGGGGGCATCCTCCGGGCGGAGCGGGTAGCCCTGAACTTCCTCGGGCGGCTGTCGGGCATCGGCCACGGCCACCCGCCGGGCGGTGCGGGCGGTGGAAGGGCACCGGGCCCGCATCCTGGACACCCGTAAGACGACTCCGACCCTCCGGCTGCTGGAGCGCTACGCGGTCCGGACCGGGGGAGGCCTCAACCACCGTTTCGACCTCGGGAGCATGGCCCTGATCAAGGACAACCACCTGCGGGCGGCGGGCGGCGTGGCCGAGGCGGTACGCCGGGTGCGGGCTTCCTGCGGCCCGGCGGTCGGGGTGGAGGTGGAGGCGGAAACCCTCCGGGAAGTCGAGGAGGCCCTGGCCGCCGGGGTGGACGTGATCATGCTGGACACCATGGACCCGGCCGCCATGGCCGAGGCGGTACGGCGGGTGGGGGGCCGGGCCCGGGTGGAGGCCTCGGGGGGATCCGCCTGGAGGACCTGCCGGCGGTGGCGGCCACCGGGGTGGACTACATCTCGCTGGGGTACCTGACCACCCGGGTGGAGGCCGTGGATGTGAGCCTGGAGTTGAGAGATTCCTGAGTTCAAGGCAAGCCAGGAAGAACGCGATCCCGATCAAGGGCGAGACCCACTGCATCCAGGACGGAAGCCCCAGTGAATCGGTCTTGCCGCCTTCAGGTCCTGCAGTTGCCAACGGCAGCCTCGCATTGCAGGGAGGAGTTCCAACGGGGCGTTGCTGTGCTCCAAACTGGGGGAACGCGAAACACGTAGCGATGCAGTGTGATCCATGTCCGAGTGGGGCTAACGGGTTGCCGTTCACCAGCGCCGGCCGTTATAAGCTGGACGGGCTTCTGCGTGCCGGCGACCAGTCATACGCAGTCGCAGACCCGGCAGGGAGTTGTGTGGCTTTGGCGAATAATGCAAAAAGCGCCCTGGACGATGGTGGTCTCTTGCCAGGCAGTAGGAGGCAAAGACTCAGGGGGCAAGGAGGGAAGAACCGTGTTCGGTAGGGACAAGGAGGAAAGGAAACGGCAGCAGCTGGAGGCCAAGATTGAGGATTCAAGCAGAAGTATGGCCTTATCGGCTGTTCCGGTTTCGTAGGGCATGAAGGTACGCATACTTGCCTTCTTCCTGCTCTACTCTCCCAAACCCTTCCCGGACTGGGTTTCTCCGACACGTTCCTAGTTTTGTTGGGTACTCGTATATCCATGGGAGTGCTGTGTATGGCCGAACCCCTTTGTCCCAACTGCGGAGCAGAGATGGTCCTCCGGACCGCGAGACGGGGAAAGTACAGCGGGCAACCATTCTACGGCTGTTCACGGTATCCCATTTGCAAGGCTATTTCGCGCCCATGGGAGCACAGCAGTGAGAAGGGAAGCCCGGACGAGGTCACCGCCGCTAGGCAGGCCGCGGCTACACTGCCCCCACTGGTCTTCCCCCGCAGGCTAATGGCCCGGCCACGCCGCACACGGGCTCAGGTGCGCTTCTTCGAGACTGCCGCTATCCCCGACTGGGTTCTGAGTGGCCTGTCCGACACCTTTCCCGAAGGCATCCCGGACCTGTTGGTCCGTGAGTTCTCTCAGTGGAGAGTGGACTTCCCCGAACCCGCTGCCGTGCCGGCCCTGAACACCCGCGAAAACCAAGTCCTGGCGGTCTGCGACAAGATCTTGACCCGGGGCAGGTTGACTCTCATCTCTCCCGCTGTTCAGACACAGCTTGAGGCCATGTTCCAGGTATCCGGACGGGACTGGACCCCCAGGCGTGGGCTCACGCTAGCGCCTGGCTACGCAGCTGAGCTTGGCACGGGTACCTGGTTCGACAGCCAGGAGGAAGCACTCCTTGCTAGTGAGACCCTACCTCGCATCCTAGGTGCCGGTGCTCACCGCTGGGTGATCCCCCAGGTCGAGCTATCAAGCCTGTTGCCTGCCACGGATTCCTCGCCGCAGGGACGGGTGGATTTCCTCGTCCATCACCCCGGGATGGCAGAGACCGTGGTGCTTGAGGTGGACGGCGAGCAGCACCAAGCGCACGGGGGCCGCGACGCCAGGAGGGATAGGGCCCTTGAGGCCAACGGCTTCCGGGTCTTGAGGATTCCTGCCGGTGAGGTAGGCAATGTGCGGCAACCGGCGACGGTTGAGCTTGCACGCCTCTGGAATGAGCGGCATGACCCGGCGCCGGTGCTGAATCCCGCCGAACCTACAAGCAGACTTGTTCCTGCCTGCAAGGCGGTTCACCAGATCCAGTTAGTCATCCTCCAGGCACTCAAGACGGGCTTTCTGGACATCGCTGACTCCGCGCTCTGGCGGATAACCGCCGACCTCGAGCCGCTCTGGTTCTTGGACGGGGAACAGAAGGGGGCACTGTTGCGGATCGCCGTGGACGACTTCCTTGAGTTGGCCAGGAACATCTCGGCGTTGTACTCGGCCCACTTCTTCCGCGGCGCGCCGGCTGTCGGGCAAGGACAACCCTCAAAAAGAGAGCAGGCAATATACATCTCCTATGCCCCGGATGGGCAGACCAGTACGACATTCCACGTGCGCGACATATTCGTTCCCTTCCGGCTAGCTCAGGAGGGCTTCCCGGCCTCCCCGGCAGCATTGGACCGACCCAGTGAGCCCGTCCTAACGTACTTCCTTAGGTATCTGTTCAGGAAGGAGAGTCTCTGGGAGGGGCAGTACGAAGTCGTTTTTCGAGCCCTCCAGGGGCTGGATGCCATTGTCCTGCTGCCCACCGGCGGTGGCAAGTCCATAGCCTTCCAGTTGGCTTCCATGCTCCTCCCCGGCCGGACGATTGTGATCGATCCCATCATCTCCCTTGTTGAGGATCAAATCGACAACCTTGGAAGCTACGGCATTGACCGCTGTATGGGTATCACCAGCCAGATAGTCGACGCTCTTGACCGAGAACTTGCGGTATTTCACTTCGGGCAGGGAGAGTATCTGTTCACGTATGTGACACCGGAGAGGTTCCAGATCGCGTCGTTCAGGGAGTCTCTGGCCGCACTGACTGCTCACACCCCGGTGGCGTTAATCACCATCGATGAGGCTCATTGCGTATCCGAATGGGGCCATGACTTCCGTACCGCCTATCTCAACATCGGTCGGATCTCCAGGAGCTACTGCCGGAGGGACAACCGGACACCTCCCCTGCTGGCCCTCACCGGAACTGCCTCCAAGGCCGTGCTTAAGGACGTCCAGCGGGAATTGGGCATAGAGGACTTCGACGCCATCATAACACCCAAGTCCTTTGACCGGCCGGAACTACGGTTCCAGGTAATGCACTGTCGCTCCCATGAGAAGACCGCGAAGCTGAAAGGGCTGCTGGGCCAGTCTCTCCCGGCAGCCTTCGGCGTGTCCCCGTCAACGTTCTTCCAGCCCAGGGGGCAGGAAACGTACTGTGGGTTGGTCTTCTGCCCTCACGTCAATGGGGACTACGGAGCCGTCTCAGTCGCCGAAACGCTTGGCGAGTCGCTTGGTATTCGCGTTCCGTTCTACTCGGGATCTGCTCCCAGCCGTCACAATCGTCAGGCCTGGGATCGCGAGAAGAGCAAGGTGTCCCGGCAGTTCAAACGGAGCGATAACCCTCTCCTGGTAGCCACCAAGGCGTTTGGCATGGGGATCGACAAGCCCAACATCCGCTACTCGGTTCACTTCGGAATGCCGGCGTCGTTGGAAGCCTTCTATCAGGAGGTTGGACGGGCAGGGCGAGATCGGAGGACAGCCCAGTGTGTCCTGCTGGTTTCGGATGACAACCCCGCCTGGAACCGCCGCCTCCTCGCACCCGCCACCGGGGTTGAGGAGATCGCGAGCACGGTAAAGGACCTCCCCCGTGGCGAGAACGATGACGTAACACGGATGCTCTACTTCCACACGCAAGCCTTCAGGGGGATAAACGAAGAGAAGAAGGTCGTACTCGAGGTTCTCAAGCAACTACCTGATCCCTCGCGGCAGCGTCGTATCAATGTGGTGTTCAAGGGCATTAACCGCGATCTGGCGGAGAAGAGCCTTCATCGGCTGATCCTCATCGGTGTGGTCGAAGACTACACGATCGACTACGCTTCGGACGAGTTTACCATACAACTCAGCGGCAATAGCAAGGACGAGATTATCAGAGCCTACGGGCGATATATCGCCGGCTACAATCCGGGGCGGAGCGAAAGCGTTGTGAGGAAGGCGAGGGAGCATTCCGATCTCCCCTACACCAACTTCGTGGTGAATATGGTGGAGCACCTGCTCGCCTTCATCTACGAGATCGTCGAGCAGGGACGGCGAGCCGCCTTGCGCGAAATGCTCCTGGCTTCATCCGGGGGCCAGACGGAGGAGGGGCTCAGAGAGCGCCTGCTCCGTTACCTGGAAGAAACCGAGTACTCGGAGTTCCTTGACCAGTTGGTCTCGGCCGGAGATGCGGGGCTGCAGGCGATTAGCGAGTCATTCGAGAGAGATGTGGTATCACCACGGGTGGCTGAGGAACTCCGGGGACAGGTGGCAAGATACCTGGAGTCCTATCCCGATCACCCGGGGTTCCTCCTGCTGCGTGCGCTCTCGGAGATGTATAGCCGGGACCGGAGTCCAGACATGGCGAGAGAGAATATCATGGCGGCTGTCGGATTCGCGTGTGACAGATATGGCCTATCGCAAGACCAGGTCTTTTCATTCATAGCCTGGGCCCTGAAAACTGTACACCGCCGCGACCCGGACCTGGCAAGCGATTTAGCCCGGGCCCTCATGTTGCAGAACACGAACGGCTCCCTGGCAAGAGAGCTTTTGCGTCAGGCCCCCGAGGCGCTGGGGGGGACGGCCTCCTGGCAACTGCTCGGCCTGCTTGTAAACGAGATCGACCAGCTACTGAATGCATGACCTGTAAAGGGATGGGGTGAGGGCAAGGTGGCGTCAGAGAAGTTCCTGGAGGCCGAACGTGTCGCCCGGGAACTGGTTGATTCACTCAGGAAGCTCAAGCAAGAGGCCGGGTCCTACGCCTCAGCCGGACGAGCCCTGGACGAGGTTCGAGGCCGTCTGGAGGGCCTGATAGACTCAACCAGAGAACTCGCCTCGCGGACCCATGATGCCGTTTCGGTTCTCGGGACTATCGGGGGACCGGAAATAGTCGAACGGCTGCAGGTTCTGGAGGAACGATCCGGGGAGAGGGCGGGTGCACAGGAGGAGCGTCTGAGCGAAATAGAGCGCGGGCTCCAGACCCTCGAGGACAGGGTGCACGGCGTGCGAATGGCAGTGTACGTTACCCTGGCACTGTCAGCTGCTGGAGTAGTGATTGCCCTCGTTGCAGGATAGCAAAACGCCTAAGGTAGGCATGAAGACAAGCGAGGTCTTGGTCATGCGAATCGAGATGAGGTGCCTCGATTGCGGCTTACCCATCAGCCTTGAGAGGAAGATGCCCTCGGGGCACTGGGTAGCTCTGGATGTGGGCATTGAACGTGTGCACCGTTGTCGTTCAGCGAAAAACGGGGGTCTTGGGCCCGATGTAGCCCACCAACCCGCCTGACTCCAGCTTGAAGGAAACCCCCGCCAGGGCCCGGACCAGGAAGTATTCCCGCCTGGCCACACCGTAAAGCGCGTTGAGCAGGCAAGCACCAATGTAACAGGACCTGGTCTGGCTGTAAAGAGGCGCCCTGCATGGGGAAAGACGGCGCCCCCGCCGACCGGCCGGCGGGGGCGCATGCTGCCCGCAGGGCAAGCTGCCTAACCGGATGAAGACCAGGAGGCCTCGATTTCGGCCATCTTCTGACGGAAGGTCTCCAGTTCCCCGGTCAACCGCGCGGCAACTGAAGGCAAGTTCTCAATGAGAGGACACATCTTCTCCCAGCGGAGCTCGTATCCGTAAGTGTGCCGCTCAACATGCCTGAACGCCCGGTAGTCGTTCAACCTCCGGTAGAGCTCGGGGCTTATCACCGCCGGCCGGACGTCCCGGACCTCGTGCCCAACCTGATCGAGAAGTGCCGCGTGCCATCCCTCTCCCCTGGGCACCGAGCCGTCCACGTCCGCCGCGATGATCTCAAACACTCTCTCCGCGGCCGAGTAGAGGTCATCCAGATAGCTCGCCGCAGCCCTGATGTCGTGCTCGGACGCGGGCACGTCGCGCGACCCGGTTAGGTCCCGCATCTGGTCAACCACCTTCAACATGGCCTCCAGGTGCCTGGAAGCCCGGGCCCACATAACCTCGATGGAGGGTCTCATCCCAGATCCACCCCCCTGGCCTCGATCTCCTGGCGCAACTCGCGGCCGGGCGGGTTGCGGTCCAGGTCCTCCCACAACACGAGGTGCAGTCGCAGGGGCAGGAGTTCCCTCTCCAGGTCGGCATGGAGGGAGTAGTAAAGGCCCTCGCTCTCGATGCCCTCCACGCAGAGGTCAACATCCGAGTCCTCATCAAAAGCCCTGGCGGCCAGCGACCCGAACAGGACCGTGCGCCGGATGCCGTACTTCTCACGGGCCACCCGGGCGGCCTGCCGGGCCTTCGCCAGGGCCAGGTCCCTGGCCCGTTCCCGAGCCGCTTCCCCCTCGCGAGCGCGCTTCCTCCAGCCCTCGAGGTAGTGCCGTCGCTCGGCCTCGGTGAGAAGGGGCCGCACCTGTGACACCTCCCGCGCCGGTCTCTCCTCCGATTGTACCACAGCGGGGCCGGCATCGCAGCTTGCCACGCGGGCAAGGTCGCGGTTTTCTCCCTCCCCGGGTTTGGCGAGAGACTAGACGGAAGTTCCGAGGGCAGACAGGGCTG
>DOZU01000172.1 GCA_003517845.1 Clostridiales bacterium
GGCCCGGCCCCAAGGAAGGCAAGGATCTCGGAGAGTTGGCGGGACTGGCCCGCCCGCTCGGCGTCAAGGCGGTGGGCGATCCGGTTCGAGCGCAAGCGGAGGCGCCTGCCGACGTGGCCCTACACGCCACCGGGTCCTTCACCCGCGAGGTATATCCCCAGCTTGAGGCTCTGGTCAACCTGAAGCTCAATGTCATCACCGTGGCCGAGGAGATGGCCGCGCCGTGGAGGCGCGAACCGGAATTGGCCGCCAAGCTCGATCGCTTGGCTCGGGAACGGGGAGTGACCGTGCTGGGGACGGGGATCAACCCCGGTTTCGTCCTCGACACCCTGATCATCGCGCTCACCGGTGCTTGCTGGGAGGTCCGCAAGATCCGGGCGGCCCGGATCAACGACTTGAGTCCCTTCGGACCCGTGGTCATGAAAACCCAGGGCGTGGGGACGACCCCCGAGGAGTTCGCCAGGGGGGTGGCCACGGGGACGATCGTCGGCCACATCGGCTTCCCTGAGTCCATGCAGATGATCGCCGATGCGCTGGGCTGGAAGCTGGACAAGATCGAGGAGTCGCGCGAGCCCATTATTTCCCATACCCGCAGGCAGACGAAGCACATTCTCGTCGAGCCGGGCATGGTGGCCGGATGCCGGCATACGGCTCGCGGCTATATGGACGGCAAAGTGGTGATCGAGCTGGAGCATCCGCAGCAGATCCTCCCGGGCACGGAGGGTACCGAGACGGGCGACTACATCTGGGTGGATGGCACTCCGCCCCTGAACTTCGCGAACAAGCCGGAGATTCCCGGCGGCATCGGGACAATGGCGGTAGCCGTCAACGCCATACCTCTGGTGCGCAAAGCTCCGCCAGGTCTCATCGTGCAGCCGGATCTGCCGGTGCCCCGGGCCCTGCCTCGCCGGCCGGATCGAGGAGGGAAGCGGGCGTGAGCGATCAGGCGCGCCCGGGTGACTGGGTACAGATTCATCGAGTCGTGCTCCCTCCCGGCGAACGCGCGCCCCAGGTCCCCCCGGACACCCAGGCGGTACCCCTGGAAATGCGGGTCAAGGGGTTTACGCTCGGTGCGGCCAGGCTGGGTGAGACGGCCCGGGTCCGGACGGTTACCGGTCGGGAGTTGGAGGGCCGGCTGGTCGGGATATGGCCGGCCCCCGGTCACGACTTCGGCGAACCGGTTCCCGAACTGCTGACGGTTGGCGGCGAAGTGCGGGCGCGGCTGGCAGAAGGGAAGGGAGACCCGGGCAATGGGTAGAGACCTGTCCTACGCCGGCGTGATGGGGCGGCGTAACGACATAATGCTCAAGGCGGTGGGCATCGACTACCGGAATTACTCCACCGGCGTGCTTGCTTTCGATTACGAGGCGCTCATGAGGGAAGCGGGGGACATTGCCGAAATTCGCCGCATTCAGCGGGAGACCCACGTGGGGGACACGCCGCTCTGGGAACTCGGCAACATTACCCGGCTGGTCCGCGCGCTGGCCCCGCCCGGCAAGGGCGCCCGCGTCTTCCTGAAGGATGAGGCGGCCAATCCCTCAGGCAGTTTCAAGGCACGCCGGGCGGCGCTGTCGGTATATCACGCGGCCCGCAAAGGCTACCCCGGGGTATCGGCGGCCACCAGCGGGAACTATGGGGCGGCCGTCGCCTCGCAAGCGGCGATGCGGAGTGTCGGCTGCATTATCATCCAGGAAGTGTTCGATTCCCGGGGGATCGGCCAGCCGGAGATCGTGGAGAAAGGGCGGGCTTGCGAGGCCTACGGGGCGGAGGTCGTGCAACTGACGGTGGGGCCCGAACTCTTCTATGTATTCCTCGTGACGCTTGAGGAAACCGGCTACTTCAACGCATCCCTTTACACGCCGTACTCCGTAGCCGGAATCGAGACCCTGGGCTACGAGTTGGCGGAACAGATGGTGGCCCGGGAGGGCCGGCCACCGGATGTCGTGGTGGTGACCCATGCCGGCGGCGGCAATGTCACCGGGACCGCGCGCGGCCTGCGCAAGGCGGGCGCGACCGCCGCCCAGGTAGTAGGCGTCAGCGTGGATCTGACCGGCCTGCATATGGCCAGCGACCGCGACTTCAATCGTAAGTCGTTCACCACCGGGCATACCGGGTTCGGCATTCCCTTCGCTACCTGGCCCGACCGGGCGGACGTACCGCGCAACGCCGCCCGCCCGCTGCGCTATCTGGACCGGTTGGTCCTGGTGACCCAGGGCGAGGTATTCTACGTCACCGAACTCCTGGCCCAGCTCGAGGGAATGGAACGGGGGCCCGCCGGGAATACCTCGCTCGCAGCGGCGATCGTTCTGGCCCAGGAACTGGATCGCGACCAGATTGTGGTCGTCCAGGAGACCGAATACACCGGAGCCGGCAAGCATCCCTGGGCCCAACTCACCTTCAGCCGCAGGAACGGCATCGCGGTGGAACGCGGCGACCCGGCCGACAACGCTCCCGGGCGTCGCATTGTCTTGCCGAGAGAACCGGGGCAACTCCGGGTGAAGGAGTTCCCGCTCGACAACGTGCGACGCTCCTACCTGCGGAATGCCTTGAATCAAGCCGGAGACCGCCGGCTGCTCCCCGAAGACTACCGCTTCCTGGCGGACGACACGCGCCAGGATGAGGATCGGGTACGGTCCCTGCTCAAGGAGGTTGCAGCCAGTGAAGCGAACTGACGACTACCTGACGCGGCGCGGCCATCTGGCCCCGCTCGGCGACTCCGAACTGCATGGGCGGTTTTGGCAGATCGCCGAGCAGATCGTCGCCCCTCTCCTCGACCTGGCGCGTACCCACACCACCCCGTCGCTGGAGCGATCGGTCCTGCTGCGGATGGGCCTCGACAGCCTGGAGGCGCGGGCGATGGTTGAGGAGACCGTGCGGAAGGGCCTGCTGGGGCATGGCGCAGGCAACCTGCTGTTGCGCGTGGCTGCCCGGCACGGCTTGGGGCTGCGCGCGGCGGCAAGGGAACTGGCCGCGGGTCGTCTCTGGGACAGCGCTCGGCAACTCGTGGAACAGCCTGGTCTTCCCCCGTCCCTGGCCGAAGACGGCCCGGCTGAGCAGGAGCCAGGGGCGGCGGCCTCCCCGCCCCTGGCTCCGGACGGCCGACTGGACGTGGCGGCAATCCTTGAGGAGCTGGAGCGTTACCGGCCCCGCCGCCGGGGCTGGACCTGGCGCAAATCGCCCGGAGGGCCGCTGAAGATGGGTCACTTCGAGTATCGCCAGGTGTCATCCCCTCTGGCCCGCAGCGTACCGCTGCCTGCCGCCCGGTATTTCGGGGGCGTTGACCCGCAACCGGAGACGGTGATCACGGCGGAGATCGCGTCCGGCCGCTTCGAGGATGACCTGCGGCGAATGCGCATGGCTGCCTGGCACGGTGCCGATCACATCATGGTGATCCGGACGGCGGGCCAGAGCCACATCGATGGCTTGCTGGAAGGTACCCCGGAAGGGGTGGGCGGGGTCCCCATCACTCGGAAGCAGCTTCGGGCATCACGCAAGGCGCTTGACTTCATAGAGGACGAGGTCGGACGGCCGATCAACCTCCACTCGTACGTCAGCGGGGTAGCCGGGCCGGAGATAGCGGTCTTGTTCGCCGAGGAGGGCGTGAACGGCGCCCACCAGGACCCGCAGTACAACATACTCTACCGCAACGTGAATATGGTGAGGTCCTTTGTCGACGCGGCCGAGGCCAAGACGCTGATGGTCTGGGCGGGGATGGTGCAGATCGATGGCGCCCACAACGCCAACGCCACGGCCATTCAGGCCTGGAAGGTGATGCCGGAACTCCTGGTGCAGCACGCCATAAACTGCATCCTCTCGTTGAAGGCGGGCATGCCCCGGGAGGCCGTGTGCTTGTCCACGGTACCGCCGACGGCCGCCCCCGCACCGGCTATCGCGCTGGATCTGCCCTATGCGGTGGCGCTGCGGCAGCTGTTTGACGGTTTCGGGCTGCGGGCACAGATGAACACCCGCTACATCGAATCGGATGAGCGGGAAGCCACCGTGACTCACGTCCTGAATCTCCTGATAACCCGGCTCACCGGGGCGCACATCCAGAGCACGATCACGCCTGATGAGGGCCGGAACGTCCCCTGGCATCATAACACGATAGCCGCACTGGACACCGCCAGGCAGGCGCTTGTCGGTATGGATGGGCTCGGCGAGTTCGTAACCTTGAAGCTCGATGGCGAACTGGGACGGCGAGCACGCGAGATCAAGGAGCGGGCCGTGCTGTTCCTTGAGGAGGTCCTGCAGGCCGGCGGCTACTTCGCCGGCGTGGAGGGCGGCTTCTTCGTCGACTCCGGCCTCTATCCCGAGCGGGCGGGAGACGGAATAGTACGCAAGCTGGCCGAGGGCGTCGGGGCGGGGACGGTGGTACCCAGGAAGCCTGGATACCTCGCGCCGGTCTGCGCTCACTTCGGGCTGAACCATGAGCAGGCGGGGTGCCGGCTGATCGGCGGGTGCACGCTGTGCCGACCCGATCGCATCGTCTACCTGGATGAGTTGGACGAGACGGACAACGTCAGGGTCCGCCGCGCGGCGGTTGAAGCGAGGATTCGCGCCGACTTGATCCGCCCCGAGGTGCAGTGGTCCGGCGACGGCATCGTCTCCGTCACCATGACTTTGGCCGAACCGGAACGCCGGGCGAGGTTCGCGGCGATCAAGATCGGCGAGCGGATGGGCCTGAAAGACGTCGAGGTGATCCACCGGGGCGTGCTCCACCCGCGCGAAGGCACGGTGGTGATGATCAAGGGACGGCTGGACGCGGACCTTCGCGGCGACGAACTGGTGATCCCTGAGGAGCAGGAAGCTTTGCCCGACGAAGCCCTCCGGGCGGCGGTGGCGGAGCAGCCCCTGCGCGTAGTCGCCGCCACCCTTGGCGAGGATGAGCATTCGGTGGGCATGCGGGAGATCCTGGATATCAAGCACGGCGGCCTCGAAAAGTACGGCATCGAAGTACACTACCTGGGCACTTCCGTGCCGGTGGCCAAGTTGATTGACGCGGCCATCGAGCTTGACGCCGACGCCATCCTGGCCAGTACCATCATCACCCATGCCGAGGTGCACCGCAAGAACCTGTGCCGCCTGGTGGAACTGTGCCGGGAGAAGGGCGTCCGCGATCGTTTCATCCTGGTGGGCGGGGGAACCCAGATCAGCAACGAACTGGCCCGGGAGTGTGGGCTGGACGGCGGCTTCGGCCGGGGCGCCCGCGGCCGCGACGTGGCCAGCTTCCTGGTGAAGCGTCGGGCCGAACTCGGTTCGTGAAGACCGACCTCCCCGATATCATCGTCGCCGAAATCGGCAGCACCACCACGCTGGTGACCGCCATCGGCGGCCTCGCCGGGCCCCGGGCGCAAGTGATGGGCCAGGCTACGCACCGGACAACCGTGGCGGACGGCGACGTCAACCCGGGTCTGGAAGGCGCCATGGCGGAGCTACGGGGCATGCTTGGCGGTCTTGACCTGTCGCGGACCACGATGCTCGCAAGCTCCAGTGCCGCCGGTGGCTTGAAGATGACAGTGCATGGCCTGGTATACGACATGACCGCCCGAGCGGCCCGGGAGGCCGCTCTGGGGGCGGGGGCTATCGTCCGGCACCTGACGGCCGGGGAACTCACGCCCGCGGACCTGGACACCCTGAGGGCGATCGAGCCCAACATCGTGATGCTGGCGGGCGGCGTAGATTATGGTGAGAAGGATACGGTCATCGCTAACGCCCGGGCCATCGCCCGGTTGGGTCTGGACGCGCCGGTCATCTTCGCCGGCAACCGGGCCGCGGCGCCCGAAGTGAAGGAGTGCCTGCGGGAGGCCGGCATTGAAGTCCACGTGGTCGACAACGTCTACCCGCGCATCGACCAGCTCCAGGTCGAGCCGGCCCGTCGCGCCATCCAGGCGGTGTTCGAGCGCCACATCGTCCGCGCTCCGGGACTTGGCAGGGTTCGGCAGATGGTGCGGGGCCGC
>DOZU01000015.1 GCA_003517845.1 Clostridiales bacterium
ACGGAAGAGCAGAAGAAGAAGTGGATTCCCATGTTCTGCGGTGACGACGTGAAGATCGGCGCCATGGCGCTCACCGAGCCGGAAGCGGGGTCCGATGCCCAGGCGGTGAAGACCATCGCCCGTCAGGAAGGCGATTCCTGGGTGCTCAGCGGCAAGAAGTGCTTCATAACCAACGGCGGCATTGCGGATCTGCATGTGGTGTTCGCCACCACCGACCCGAGCCTGGGCTGGGCAGGGCTGGCGGCTTTCGTGATCGAAGCGGGAACGCCCGGCCTGACCATGGGGAAGAAGGAGAAGAAACTCGGGGTCAGGGCGTCTCACACCGCCGAGCTGTTCCTCGATGATTGCCGCATCCCGCTCGAAAACCAGCTCGGGTTCACCCCCGGCTCGGGACCGTCCGGGTTCGGGGCCCTGGGAGCCCTGAAGATGCTCGAGCACACTCGACCGGGCGTAGGTATCGCGGCGGTGGGCGTCGCCCGGGCGGCCTATGAGTTCGCGCTGGACTACGCCCAGAAGCGGGTTCAGTTCGGCAAACCGATCATCACCAAGCAGGCAATATCATTCGTCCTGGCAGACATGGCGACTTCCATCGACGCCGCCCGGCTCCTGTGCTGGCGCGCCGGCTGGTTGCAGCGGGAGAACCTGCCGATGCGCAACGCGGAGGGCAGCATGGCCAAGCTCTTCGCGGGTGATACGGCCATGGCGGTGACCACCCAGGCCGTGCAGGTCCTCGGCGGCTACGGTTACATGAAGGATTTCCCCGTCGAGAAGTGGATGCGGGATGCGAAGATCTATCAGATCTGGGAAGGTACGGCGGAAATCCAGCGCCTGGTCGTCTCCCGGGCGATCGCCGGCCGCGGTTTCTTCTAGGCCTCTCGGACACCGGCTGAAAAGGGGGGGGCGCCGCCCACCGGCGGATGATGGCCGGGCAGGACGGCGCCCGTCCCTTCTGGAGGAGGCCGCTCGCGCCAGGAGGTCAGGGACCGGCGGGGCCCGAATAAGGTTCCCACGAATGGCCCGGATACTAGCTGGAGGGAGTGATAGCTCCGTGGCGCTGTCGTTTTTCGAGGTCAATCGCGACGAGGCGGTCGGAGTAGTAGTCATGAACCGGCCCCCGGTCAATGCGCTGTCTGGCGCGCTGCTGGAGGAGTTCGCCGGGGTGCTAGACGCCATGGAAGGCGACGCGCAGGTCCGAGCGATCCTGCTCACCGCGGGCGAGGACATCCGCACCCGATCGGCCAAGTTTTTCTGCGCCGGTGCGGACATCAAGGAGTTCGGGGAGACCTTCTTCAGCGGGCGCGCCGGCGCGGCGGTGCAGCGGGGCGCGGCCTTCCTCACCCGCTTGCAGCGGTTCCCCAAGCCGGTGGTAGTAGCGATCAACGGCAACGCGCTTGGGGGAGGCTGCGAGCTGGTGATGGCCGCTCACTTGCGCGTCCTCGCGGCCGAGGCCTGGCTGGGGCAGCCGGAGATCCGGCTCGGCATCATCCCCGGCTATGGCGGGACGCAACGCCTGCCCCGGCTGATGGGACGCGGGCTCGCGCTCGAATACCTCCTCACCGGGGAAAACATCTCCGCGGACTTGGCCCTGCGGACAGGATTGGTCAATCAGGTCGTGCCGCTCGAGCAGTGCGTCCCGGCGGGGATGGCTCTGGCCCGCAAGCTGTCGGGATTGGCCCCCTTGGCCGCCCGCTATATCATCGAAGCCGTCAACGAAGGTCTCGATCGGGGTATCGATGACGGGATGAGCGCAGAACTCGACCGGATGGTCAAGGTGCTGGCAAGCGAGGACGCGGTGGAAGGCAGCATGGCGTTCGTCGAGAAGCGGCCAGCTCAGTTCAAGGGCAGGTAACGTGACAGGGTGTTCGGGAGGTCGGGCAGTCCCATGGCCCATGCGCAGGTCACCACCGTCCTGAGTTCGGGGGGCCGGCAAGTCACCGTCGGCGGAGGCGGCCCCACGGTAATCATCGGCGAACGCATCAACCCCACCGGCCGCAAGGCATTGGCGCGGGCGATCCAGTCCGGCGACCTGGAACCGGTCCTGGCGGAGGCGCGCCTGCAGGCGGAGTCCGGGGCCGCCGTGCTGGATGTGAACGTGGGAGTACCCGGGCTCGACCAGACCGAATGGATGCCCCGGATAGTCGCGGCCATCCAGGACACGGTGGACATCCCGTTGTGTCTTGACAGCCCGGACCCTGACGCCCTGGCGGCCGGGTTGCGGGTGTACCGGGGGAGAGCATTGCTCAACTCCACCACCGCTGAACCCGCCATGCTGGATCGACTCATCCCCCTGGCCCGGGAGCATCGCGCGGCATTGGTGTGCCTCCTGACCGACGAGGCCGGCATACCCGCCACCGCCGCCGGGAGGATGGCGCTCGCCGAACAGATCGTCCGCCGGGGGGAGCGCGAAGGCCTGACCGTGTCCGACCTGGTGCTGGATCCGGTCGTCCTGGCGGTGAGCGCCGATGCCGGGGCCGCCGCCGTCACCCTCGACACCATCGCCGCGCTGGTCGAAACCTACGGGGTGAATGTCACCGCCGGGGCGAGCAACGTATCTTTCGGTCTCCCCAACCGCGTGGACCTGACGGCGGCATTCCTCGTGCTGGCCATAAGGGAGGGTCTCAGTTGCCCCATCGCCGACCCCACCCACGGCGCGGTACGCCGGGCGGTCCTGGCGGCCGACCTGCTGCGCGGCCGCGACGGATATGCGATGCGGTGGATCCGGGACCATCGACGTCACCCCGTCGCCCGTTGAGTTTCGCGCTATCCGGGAGTATAATTCAGGAGGCTGCGCGGCAGACCCGCGTCGGCCGGGGAGGTGGAGCCGGTGGATAGTACCGACAGTAGCGGGAGTCCGCCCCGGCGAATCCCGGTCTCCCCGGTCCCCGTTGCCTGAGTCGAAGGTGACTGCCGAGGACCAGGCCGGGTAGAGCGCCGGCACTCCTCGGGCCGCCTGAGACCCCGTCCAGGTCCTGAACCGCGACGGCCAGGTCTTTGACGACCTGGCCGTTTCCTGTTTGCACCGGGAAGTAAGGAGGGAAACCGTGTCCATCCAAGAGACCCTCGAACGCGTGTTGCAGCAAGTCCGGGCTGGCATCCATCCCAGCGACCTCGCCGACCTGATAGACGAACTCAACGACCAGCAGAAACAGGAGTTGTTCGTGCTCCTATCCGATGCCGAGGCCGCGGCCATCATCCAGGAGATGGAGGGCTTCGACCAGGCGGCCGTGCTACGGCTGCTCACCCGGCATCGGGCGTCCGCCATCCTCAAGGAGATGGCTGCCGATGACGCAGCCGACCTGGTGGGGGAGTTGCCCCCGGACGAGGCCCGGGAACTCCTGAACCTGATAGCGGGAGAGGAAGCCCAGGACATCAAGGAACTCCTGCGCTACCCCGAGGACACCGCCGGCGGCCTGATGACCACCGAGTTCATCGCCTTGCCCGAGAACCTGACGATCAAACAAGCTTTCAACCGGTTGCGGCAACTGGCACCCAGTGCGGAAGTCGCCTATTACGTGTATGTGGTGGACCAGTCCGGCCGGCTGACCGGCGTCCTGTCGCTGCGCGACCTGATCGCCACCGGGGATGACGTGCCTCTGGCCGAGGTCATGCGGCGGAATCCGATGACCGTCCCCGTCGACCTGAACCAGGAGGAAGTGGCCCGGCTCGTTTCCCGCTATGACCTGCTCGCGGTGCCGGTAGTCGCGGCGGATGGACGTCTCCTGGGCGTGGTGACGGTCGACGACGTGCTCGACGTGATGGTGGAAGAGGCCACCGAAGATATCCTCCACCTTGGAGGGGCGGGAAGCGTCGAGATCACCAACATCCTGGCCATGCCCTTCACCGCTCTGGTCCGCCGCCGGCTTCCCTGGCTGCTCATATCGGTCGTGGGCGGGACGCTTTCCGGCGGGGTGATCAGCGCCTATGAAAGCGTCCTCCAATCGGTCATCACCCTTGCCGTGTTCATCCCCGTGATCATGGACCTGGGCGGCGCGGTCGGCACCCAGTCCTCCACCATTGTAGTTCGGGCTCTATCCACCGGGCATCTCGCGTTCCGGGATGTAGGACGGTTTTTGTTACATGAACTCAAGGTCGGGAGCGCTCTGGGCCTGGGTTCCGGGCTGCTGGCAGGCGCGGTGGCCGTCCTGTGGAAGGGCCAACTGGAACTGGGCATCGTCGTGGCGTTATCCGCTTTCTGCGCGCTGACCCTGGCGGCAATGGTAGGTGCCGGCGTCCCCTTCGTCTGGCGCCTGCTGCGGGTGGACCCGGCGGTGGCCGCCTCGCCCTTCGTCACCGCGATCAAGGACATCACCGGGCTCTTGATCTACTTCGGTTTAGCGTCACTCTTGCTCGATCTTTAGTCGGTTTGCTGCAGGGGAGGCAACACCCCTGACGACAAAAGCAATCAGGGGGCGACCACTTGCGGCTGCCCCCTGATCTTCAGCAATATGTGAACTATTAGATTCTGGTGCGCCTAGCAGGACTCGAACCTGCGCCACCGGCTCCGGAGGCCGGTGCTCTAATCCGCTGAGCTATAGGCGCACACGCCTTCTTCGTGACTCTATTATAGCCGAACCCGGGCCATCGTGCAAAGGTCCGAAGGTGATGGCAGCGACGAAAGACATCAGAGTTGGGTTTGAGGTCCCCTTGACCGCCGGGTAAGCATGAAATGAGATTGGAGTAAGAACAGCTCGGAAAGGAGGCCGCCGCCTTGGAGGCTCTTGCCGCGCTCGTGGACCTCCATCTGGCGGTAGTGCCCATCGGCCTCCTGGCAACATCGGCCCTTACCCTGGGTTTGCGTCTGGGCCTCTCATTCTACGACGCCGCCTACCTCGCCGTGGCCGAAGACCGCGGCATTCCGCTCATAACCGCTGATAAGCAACTCCTCGAGGTCGACTTACCCTGGATCCTGGGTCTTGACGACGTGCAACCTTACCTCGATCTGGGCTCCAGCTAGACCGGCGGGGAGCGCGTAGCCCCTTTGCCCCGAGGGTTCCTCATCGCCGTCGGTGGGACTACCATAGCTTCTCGTCAAGGTCGGAAGGCTCATGGCCGGGGCGGTGTCTACTCATTGCAGGCGCGTTCCCGTGGGAACACGATGACGTGCGCCGCATCGATATTCATGCGGACTCTGGTCCCCGGCGCCAGGGTGCGCGTAGAACTCTTCAGCGAGTGGATCTTGAGGCCGCCAGGTAACGTCAGTTCATACAGCACGGACGCTCCCAGGAAGCGGACGCCGCTGATGCTGGCCGGCCCGTCGGGGTCGACGGTGAAGTCGACATCATCGGGCCGGATCATCACTTCCACCGGCTGTCCCGCCTCCCAACCGGGCCCCGTAAGGGGAAAGGTGCCGATGGCCGCGGCCACCCCCTGGCCTGCCACCACTCCGGGCACGAAGTCCGCCTTGCCCACGAAGTCGGCCACGAAACGGGTGGCCGGCCGGTGGTACACTTCAGGGGGCGTCCCCACTTGCTGCAGGCATCCCCGGTCGAGCACCCCGACCCGGTCCGACAAGGCGAAGGCCTCCTCCTGCTCGTGAGTGACCAGGATGGTGGTGGTACCGCGTTCCTTGAGGATGCGCCTCGTCTCGGTTCGGAGTTCCTCGCGAAGGTCTGCGTCGAGGTTGGAGAAGGGTTCGTCCAGCAGCATCACCCGGGGAGCGGGTGCCAACGAACGCGCGAGCGCCACTCGCTGGCACTGCCCGCCGGACAGCTCATGGGGATAACGGGCATCCAGTCTTTCCAGTCCCACCAGGGCGAGGAGTTCGGCCACGCGAAGCCGCATCGCTTGCCGCGGCCATCCCTTCAAGCCGAAACCCACGTTCTGGGCCACGGTGAGGTGGGGGAACAGCGCATAATCTTGAAAGACGATACCCACTGCCCGTCGTTCGGGGCTGACCCAGCATTGACCCCCGGCAACCACGTCGTCGCCGATGACGATCGCGCCTCGATCCGGCCGCTCGAGTCCGGCTATCAGCCGCAAGGTGGTGGTCTTGCCGCACCCGGAAGGCCCGAGGATGGAGAAGAACTCGCCCGCTTCAATGCTAAAGTTCAGGTCGGAAACCGCACGTAAGCCGCCGAAGGAGCGAGAAACTCCCCTTAGCTCGACGCGGGTAGAAGTCCGGTCATCGCCGACTACCGCCATCGCTTCGCCTACCTCCCTGCCGCGGCCCGGGTCAAGAGGACGACCGGCAGGAGGCCCACCACCACGATGGCCAGGGCCGGCAACGCTGCTCCCGTCCATAGCGATTCGGCCGCCATCTGCCACACCCAGGTCGCCAGCGTGTCGTAGCCGAACGGTCGGAGCATCACCGTGATCGGCAGTTCCTTCATTACGTCAACGAAAACCAGGGCCGCGCCGCCGATCAGTCCCGGCGCCGCCAGCGGCAGGTGGATCTGCGCGAGGACCCTCCAGGGGCCCGCCCCCAGGACCCTCGCCGCCAGGCTGACATTGGGGCGGATCTTCTCCAGGGCGGCTTCGGTGCTGTGATAGGCCACGGCGAGGAAGCGGGCCACATAGCCATACGTCAACCCGATCAGCGAACCGGTAAGCACCAGGCCCACGGTGACACCCGCCCAGCGCTCCAGGACCCGGTTGAGGGCGTGATCGAGCGGGGTCAACGTGAGGAGGATGCCCACCGCGAAAACGGCCCCGGGCACCGCATAGCCGGTGGTGGCCAGCATGGCCAGGCCCCGCGCCGCCTTGCCGCCGCCGAGCCGCGCCCCGCCGGCCAGGATGAGGGCGAGCACCACTGCCACCGCCGCCGCCAATCCCGACAACAGCAGGCTGTTGAACGCAAGCTCAAGGTAAACGCGACCCGCGCCCGCGGAAAGGTGGGCGACCTCCAACACTGCCCAGCCCGCCAACTGGGCCAAGGGGATCAAGAAGGCGGCCCCCACCACCAGGGCGCATATAGCCGTCAGGGCCCATTTGCCCCCACCCGCGAGTTGCATGCGGGGAAGCCCCGGAGACCTGCCGCCCGCTTCGTGGTAGCGAGTCCGCCCGCGGAGCGACCTCTCCATCGTTATCGCCGCGAGGGCGAGGA
>DOZU01000241.1 GCA_003517845.1 Clostridiales bacterium
GCTCGAACTCGTCCCGGCCGGCGCCCAGGTGGGGCTCGGGGGCAGCCTGACCTTGCGCCAGTTGAATCTGCCTGCCATCCTCCAAGAGCGCGGTCACGAGCTGGTCAATCACTGGATAGCCGGGCTCTCGCCTGAAGACAACCTCCGGGTTCGCCGAGAGCAGCTTTCCGCCACTGTCTTCTTGACCAGCACCAATGCCATTACCCTTCAGGGCGAGCTGGTCAACGTGGACGGCATCGGCAACCGGGTGGGGGCGATGATGTTCGGCCCGGGCAAAGTCGTGGTGGTGGCGGGCGCCAACAAGATCGTGCGCGACGTCGCCGCGGCCCGGGAGCGCATCCGCGAGCTGGCGGCCCCCGTCAACGCCCGCCGGCTGGGAGTGCCCACGCCTTGCGCCGAACTCGGCTACTGCGTCGATTGCGACCGGCCGGAACGCATCTGCCGCGTGGTGACCATCCTCGAGCGGCGCCCGGCGCTGACGCCGATGGAAGTGCTGATCGTGGGCGAGGAACTCGGACTGTAGCTGCCAGGTCTGCGACCTCCCCCACCACCGGACATGCGGCTCCGTATCCGGCGGTTCACGCGGTACGCGGGAATCGCCGCCGGTGATACGACAGCGACACGAGTTCAAGACGGCCAAAGAAATCCTCGGGGTTGGCGTGGTTCATGGGCGAGGCCCCGGAGTCCCACATCTTGATTAGGGACTGGCGGGTCACACCAAGTCGCTTGGCCTCCCTGTCCAAGGACTCAATCATCCATTCAGGGAAGTCTACATTGACCCGTCTCTGCTCTAATCCAGGCCGCCTTGCCCCGGGAAGATCCAGATGAGGGGTCACGTCTTCTCCCCGCTCAAACTCGACATCAAAGTCCTTCGCTTTCATACAACCTGACCTCCTCGTCACGAGAGCGACGAACGGAAATGATCCGAACCCGATTCCCCCGGTTGGTCATAATTGCCGACCAGTGTAGCCCTCAATAATCCCTATGATGAGTGAACGCGGCTCGTCAGTCGTGAGAGCGGGGATCTCGATTCGCCTTTCGTCCTGCCACAAGGCGTACCACTCTGTGGCCCGTAAGGGGGAGTACGTGGTGGTGACCTTTCCTCGCCGGCACACAACCCCGTGCTGCGCCAGGTAAGACGGGACAGGTTGCCCAGCCGCCTGCTCCTTCCCGAGGGCGGGAAGCTCACCTTGCGGTTTCTTTGAGGTTCGAGTCAGCGGCCCCTGTTATACGCGTTTGACGGCGCGTAGAGCCGGATCTCCTTCGCGAGGGCGAAAGCCTTGTCGCCACTTGCCAGGTTACGACAATGATT
This sequence comes from Clostridiales bacterium, assembly GCA_003517845.1. GTDB lineage: Bacteria > Bacillota > Sulfobacillia > UBA995 > UBA995 > UBA995. The sequence continues at coordinate 1,313 of DOZU01000241.1, forward strand.
ATCCACGCAGGCTGCCAGCAAGACTGCGTCACTCGTAAGGAGGCCATAGCGCTGCTGGTATTCGGTCCCCGATTGCCACATCGCAAAGCTCACGGGGAGTACCGTAATCCCCATCTCGGGTATGGCCTGGACGTTGTGCCGGTATTCGCCGAGCTGGCTCACTGCCTCCGGCCTTTCGGCAAGCTTCTTTGCGACATCACCGCGAGCTACCACTCCTTTGAGAACGGCTTCAAGCAGCATCATGCGGTGGGCCACCTCCAGGACGATGTGCGCGGTAGTTGCTCCGACCAGCTCGGATGTGGCGCAACGCTCCAAAGCCCTGGAGCACTCCGGGGATACGCCTGAGAAGTGATAGATGAAAATGTTCGCGTCGATGAAGACCGAACTCCCGGATGGCAACTCCTCAAGTCTCAAGGTATGGTTCCTCCAGGATCTCCTTCACGAGGTCAAGCGGTGCGTTGAGTTGCCCCCTTGTGCGGAGCACGGTGCGCAACTGGCCCTCCAGGTCCTTCGACGCCAAGTATTGTTCCAGAGACTCTTCAATGATGTTGTTGAGATGTTTCCGCTCCTTGACCGCAGTCGCTCTGGCTTTCGCTAACAGAGTGGCATCGATCGCGGTTCCAATCTTCACTCTCCGCACGGTGATCGCCCCCACCTTGATTCTACCAGGCGTCCATCATCTTATCAAGACGCAATCTAGATGGAGACATCTCCGCTGGCACGGTTTTTCGGCCAAGCGCCGGCGCTCGAGCGTCTGGGGACAGTGGCAGTAGACCCGGCCCCGGTAGCCCCATACACCACCTTGTCCTTGCCCGTTTCTGGACACCGTCAATGCCTCGCTCAGGGGCCTCCGGGGCGCGTCAGCCCGCCTTCGCCTTCTTCACCGCCTCGGTCAGGGCGGGTAGTATCTGGAACAGGTCGCCGACCACCCCGTAGGTACACACCTTGAAGATGGGCGCGTCGGGATCCTTGTTGACGGCCACGATCAGGTCGGACGAACTCATCCCCGCAAGATGCTGGATGGCGCCGGATATGCCGCAGGCCACGTAGACCTTGGGCGAGACCGTCTTGCCGGTTTGCCCCACCTGGTGTGAGTACGGTATCCACCCCGAGTCCACCGCCGCCCGCGAAGCGCCCACCGCGGCACCGAGCGCCCGCGCCAGGTCGGCCACATGCTGGAAGTTCTTGGGGTCGGCCAGGCCCCGGCCGCCGGAGACGATGATATCCGCGTCCTCGAGGTTGACGGTTTCGATATCCTCCTTGATGAACTCCACGACCTGGGTGCGAATGGTCATCGCCGATGGGTCAACGGGGTGCCGGACCAATTCCCCCTTACGCCCGGGCTGCGGTTCGGCCTTCTTCATGACCCGCGGCCGCACGCTTGCCATCTGGGGCTTGGTGTGGCGGCAGTGGATGGTCGCCATGATATTGCCCCCGAAAGCGGGGCGGGTCTGGACGAGCAACCGTTCGTCCTTGAGGATGTCCAGCCCGGTGCAGTCGGCGGTCAAACCGGTGCGAAGCCGGGCCGCGATCCGCGGGGCCAGCGAACGTCCGGTGGAGGTGGCGCCGAACAAGCATACCTCGGGCCGGTATTTCCGGACCAGTTCCTCGAATACGTGGGTGTACGGGCCATCGCGGAAATCCTTCAACACGGGATGGTCGGCCAGGTAGACGGTGTCCGCCCCGTAGGCGAAGAGCGGGTCGACCGCGAGGCCCTCGCCCATGGCCACCACCGCCAGCGGATCGCCCAGCGCATCGGCGAGCTTGCGTCCCTCGCCAAGCAGTTCGAAGGTGACCGTCGAGAAGACGCCATCGCGCTGCTCGCCGAAGACCCATACGCCGCGGGCGCCGGCCGTCGCCGCAGGCTCCAGGCGATCCTTCTCCAGGATGATGGCGTTGAAGGCGCACTCGGTCACGCAGGCGCCACAGAAATTACAGCTATCGAGATCGATTATGGCGATGCCGTCCTCCATGCGGATGCAGCCGAAGGGGCAAGCCGCGACACAACCGCCGCACCCCACGCACTCTTCCCGGACCACCCGGATGTCTGCCATGGCTTTCCCCTCCTAAAGGACGCCCGCCGTCAATAGTCTTTGTACCAGGGCTGCCACCTGCTGCTCCAATTCGCCTTGCAGGATCTCCCCGGTCGCCCGGGTCTCGGGCGTGAACACCCGGACGACTTCCGTGGGCGACCCGGTGAGGCCAATCCGTTGCGGATCGACGTCGAGATCCTGTGAAGTCCAGACGGGAATCTCCTGCCGCCTGGCGCGCATCAGCCCCTTCATCGAAGGCAGGCGCGGCTCGTTGATCTCCTTGACCACGGTGATCAGGCAAGGCAAGCTGGTCTCGATCACCTCATAGCCGCCCTCCACCATCCGTTCGATACGGAGATAGCCCGCCCGCAGTTCAGACAGCTTGCGCACGTAGGTGAGGTGCGGGATGTCCAGGTGCTCGGCCACCCCCGGCCCCACCTGGGCGGTGTCGCCGTCGATGGCCTGTTTCCCGCAGATGATGAGGTCGATGCTCCCGAGCTTCTCAATTGCCTTGGCCAGCGTGTAAGATGTGGCCAGGGTGTCGGAACCGGCAAAGGCCCGATCGGAGATGAGGACCGCGTCGTCCGCGCCCATGGCCACGGCTTCCTTCAGGGAGTCCTTCACCTGAGGAGGTCCCATGCTCAGAATGGTCACCTTGCCGCCGTGGCGCTCGCGGATGCGAATGCCTTCTTCAATCGCGTAAGTATCGAAGGGATTGATGATGCTGGGGACTCCCTCCCGCACCAGGGTCTTGGTCTCCGGGTCGATCTTGACTTCGGTGGTGTCCGGCACCTGTTTCATGCAAACGACCACGTTGAACCCCGACACTATCCCGACCCCCAGTCGATCGCGACCTGACTCGGATTTTCCCCCTTCGCCCTCTTGCCCCTCGATATTTTCAACGGCAACCCGGCGACTCCTCCCGGGACGGCCTCGTCTAGCAGCGTTTGACTGAAAGGTCGGAATATACATGCGAGATCCAGGGCCCCCGACCGGGTAGATCCCCATACCGGCCATGGGGCACCACGGGGCGTGAAAACGGCGCGGTGGCGAGCAGACCGGCCTTTCGGCGTCGGGGGTGGGTTCGGAACCCGCCCCTACAAGGGACTGGCCGTCTCCTCCGCCCGCTGGGGACCGCGGACAAGACAGGATGGCCCCGAACGGTGTCGAACTCCCTCCGGCGTGAGGCTACATCGGGGGCGTGCGAAATCCGGGCTGCGGTCCTTGCTCCTGCTGGCCGTGCTGGCGGGGGCGGTGGGTTTCTCGTCCCCGGGCCTGCTCGGTCCGCATCGTATGCCCCGCGTGGACCGCGGTGAGGCAACGCCTCCCTCCGGGCCGGACGAGTTCGGTGGTGAGTCACTGCCCCCCGAAACGCTTGAGATTTCCTCCCCGCTACCTTTCCGCCAGGAACACCTCTTCCTGGTCGCAGGGCCCCTCCCCGCCCGCAGCCGCTCCGACCTGACGGCCATCAGCAGGCGCCTGGCGTTCCTGGTGCCTCCGATCGCGGGCAGCAAGCTGACGGCCGTGCCCGACTCCCATCTGCCCGGCGCACCCCGATCCTATCGCGGCGGGTGGCACCAGGGCATCGACTACTATGACTCCTGGTGCGGCGTGCCCATCGTCTACGGCGTCACCGAAGTGCGGGCGGTCGGCCCGGGGGTGGTGGCGCGAGTGGACGCGACGTTCCTGGAGCTGACGCAGGTGGAGCGCGATTCCTTGCTGGCCGAGCTGGCCCACCGCGGCCACGAAGCACCCGTGCTCCTCGACCTGCTCCATGGCCGTCAAGTCTGGATCGCCCATGCGGGGGGAGTGCTGACCCGCTACTCCCATTTGGCGGGCGTCGACCCTGGACTTACTCCCGGGGCGGCGGTGGAGGCAGGGCAACTCCTCGGCTGGGTGGGGAACTCGGGAACATCGGCCGCAGCCGCCCGCAGGAGCGACGGGGCCCATCTGCATTTCGAGATTCACCTGGACGGCGCCCCATTCTGGCTGGGGCTCTCCCTATCGGATATCCGGGCAGTGCTCGAGGAGGCCCTGGGGCCCGACGAGTGAAGCGAGGCATTTCGGCGGCATCGTGACTCGGCTTGCTCCAACAGCCGCACGACCGTTCTACTGCGAAAATGCGGTCACGGCCGTCGTCGCGGGCGTGGTCCCGGCAGAGTTCGCGGTCTGGTGGAGCACGGCCACGCGACGCACTAACCGCCGAGGTCGGCAATGGCTTGTTTGACCTTGCCCTCGATCATGTCCCGCAACTTCCGAAACTCCGCCGGAGCCAGATGTTTGGGGTCGGGGATGGCCCAGTCCTCGCGCCGTCTCGCGCGCACCGAGGGACAGGCGTCGCCACAGCCCATGGTGACGACCAGGTCGTACTCGAGGTCGGGGACTTCCGCCAGCGACTTCGATGCGTGGGTGGTCAGATCGTAATCGACCTCCCGCATCGCCTCCACCGCCCGCTGGCTGACCACCCCCGAGGGGCGGGAACCCGCGGAATACACCTCGACATCGTGGCCGCCGTGGATCCTGCCGAAGGCCTCAGCCATCTGGCTGCGATTTGAGTTCTCGACGCACACAAACAGGATGCGCTTCATGGCGGAAGCTGCCGGAACAACCAGATGCTCACGAGCATTACCGTGAAGCCGAGGACCGCAGTGAATTGGCGGATCACGAAGCTCTGGCGGGTGCTCCTCAACTCCTCCTCGAGGCGGTCAATGCGGGCCTCCACGCGGTCAAGGCGGCGGTTAAGCCCCTGATCCATGGCGTCAAGCCGCTTGTCGATCCCCTGCGCCATGGCGTCAAACCGCTTATCGAGGGCGTCCAGTTTCCAGACCAGGCCATCCCAGGCGCTGAGGGGGCTGAGACCAGGTGTCTCTTGTTGTTTCGCCTCACCGGCCACTGGCAACACCTCGCCGTCGCGCTTGAAGCATACCCGACCGCGGAAGATTCCGCAACTGCGGCGCGTCGCTCTCCGTCCGCCCAGCGAGCGAAGGATGGCAACCGGGCAACACTATTCGTAGATCTTCTCTTCCGTCTGATCCGCCCCGACCGCATCCATCTCGATATTCCTGCCCCGGGGACCGGCGGCCAGCTGCTCCCGGTAGAACTCGTGCTGGATGATCGAGTCCATGATCTCATTGGTGCCGGTCCAGATCATGATCAGGCGGATATCGCGCAGCATTCGCTCCACCGCGTATACGCTGGTGTAGCCGATACCGCCCAGCACCTGCATCGCGTGGTTTACGACCTCCCAGGCCATTTCCGTGGTGAACTTCTTCGCTTCGGAGACGAGCCGGCGCTGCATGGCGGGAGCGCTGCCCCGGTCGACCGCGACGGCCGCCGTGTTGACGAGCGAGCGGGCCGCATCCAGTTTGGTGATGCTATCGGCGATCTTGAAGCTGACCGCCTGATAGTCCTTGATCTTGCGGCCGAAAGCCCTCCGCTTGCTGCTGT